>JAYWGI010000048.1:0-9663 GCA_043779025.1 Myxococcales bacterium | reverse complement strand
CGCTGTGTGCACTCTGCATGGATATGAGGCGCGACAGCAGCGTGGTTTGCATCGTGGCGCGGGTTCAAGATGTGACTTCGCTGGAGCGCGCCGGCACGATGCGAGGCAGGTATTTCGTGCTCGGAAGGCTATTGTCGCCGCTCGAGGGCATAGGCCCGGATGCGCTCCCGCTCGAGCGATTGCAGCGCTTCGTGGCAAAGCACGAGGTGAAGGAACTTATCTTGGCAACTCCGCCCAGCGTAGACGGTGAAGCTACGGCGCTTTGGCTCAAGCGAGAGTTCGAGCGTGAGGGCCTCGCCATCACACGTATCGCTAGCGGCGTCCCTCATGGCGGTGATTTGGAGTACGCAGATCCGATCACCTTGGGTCGGGCCTTGCAAGGCAGGCGCACTCTCTGATTGAGTGATCTGTCATATGAGCACTGCCATCTCTACTCCTCACGCCCCCGGCGCCATTGGTCCTTACTCGCAAGCCATTCGCGCCGGCGACACGCTGTACTGCAGCGGCCAAATCCCACTAGACCCCGCCACTGGACAAATGGTGACCGGTGACATCCGCGTCGAAACCAAGCGTGTGATGGCCAACCTTGAGGCGGTGCTCACCGCGGCAAACTTTGGCTGGAAGCACGTGGTTCGATGCACTATTTTTGTGGCTGACCTCAACGACTTTGGGGCCGTGAACGAAGTCTACGGCCGCTTCTTCGAAGGCCTTACGCCTCCCGCGCGCGCCACCGTGCAAGTCGCACGTTTGCCGCGCGACGCACGGGTAGAGATCGACTGCATTGCGCACATCTGACAAGCGGTAAGCCGCGCGGCCGACCCACAAGCGCGGGCTACTTCGCCGCGTTCAGCTCCCGTTCAATCTTCTCTAGCTCCGCGTAGATGTCTTCGCGTGTACGCCCCGATTCTGGCAGCCATTTTTGGAGCAGCAACGCGCGATAGCACCGCTTGGCATCGGGCCACCGGCTGAGGTCGACGTTGAGCTCCGCCAAGCGCCACAACGTTGGCACGTGAGTCGGGTCGGCATTGAACGCCAACTCATAGGCTGCGTGAGCCGCAGTGGTATTCCCCTCGGCCTCGAAGGCCTCGCCCAAAACGCGCCGCAACACGGCAAGTTCCTTGGGCTTAGGCCGCGCCGAGCGCTCGTATCGCGTGAGCGCATCGTTTGCGCCTTCGATGTCGCCCATACGGGCCTCGGCGCGTAGCAAGGCGGCAAAATGCTCTAGCGTAGCGCCACTTGACGAGGTCACTGCGCGCCAGGCGATTTGCTGCTCATTAGGTGAGGTCATGCTCTCTGCAAAAGCCGCTACCGCGCCGGCATCGTTTCCCCTGAGCAGCAACAGGCGTAGCTCGAGGGCCGTACGCGCCGCCGCATCCAACACGGGGGCAGAAAGAGCCAGACGCGCCGCCGCAAGGGTTCCTAGCCACGCGCTAACGGCCGCGCTTGATCCCTTTACGCTGCCGTCACCGGACGCGGCGAGCAGCAAGTCCAACGAGGTGGCGCGCAGCTCTTCCACCGGCAATCGTCCGAGCAGTGCGTAAAACTCTGCCGCGGTCGCGCCTTCGCTCGCGCGCGCCTGCACCCATGCCTCAACAAGCTCCGGCGAAGGCGTCGCTGCGCTGGCAAGGATGCGCCCCAATGCCAAAGCTCTGAGGCCGAAATCAGAAGTTTCTTCCGACAAAAGCACCAAGCGCTCGAGCACAGAATCATCCACCGACGCCGCATCGCGCAGGTAGACCGAGTAGCGCTCCGTTGAAGCGACACTGTCGTGTACCTGCAACATTTCAGCGCCAAGCAATCTCAGCGCATCACGCGTGGCGATCGGCAAATTCTTACGTTCCGCCAGGGCGCAAATCTGATCCACTTGACGTCTGTCAAGAGCTGGAGGCAATTGCCCGAGCTCACGTAGGGCGTCCTGCGCCTCCGCGTTGTTGGGTTCCGCCTCTAGCCAGAGCAGCCACGCGTCGCATGTTCTTTTATGGTTGGGTTCGGCCCGCGAGCAGGCGCGCAAAGCCTCGCGCGCAAAGCGCATACGTTCGGCGGCCTCGGATTTCAGTGCAGCATGCATCCAAAAATCGCGTGCACTAGAAAAGTGTTCTTGCTCCTCCTCACTGGCGGCGAGTGCCGCCCAGCAGTCTACGCTCACGCAACGTGACAGCAGCGCCGCATGCTCGGAGGATGCGGCGTCCAGCTTCTGAAGATGCGACAAAAGGCTCGCATGTTCCTCGGGAGTTGCGGCGCCTCGCTCTTCAAGTTCGACCAAGTGTTTGAGCGTTCGCTCGATCTCGTTGGGGACCATCGGCGCCAACTCCAAGCCCAAGCGACTCAGGGTCGCCGCCACGTCCGTGCTAAGCACCCCCGGGAGCCAGCCATCGAGCTCTGCTCCAAGCGATTGCGCGTCTGCCGCACCGACGCGCGCAGAGATGCGCATGCTCCAGACGCGTGCACGCTCTGGGTCGGCGAGCGAGGCCCCAAGGCCCCGTCGCGCGTAAGGCAATCCCGCGCCGGAGGCCACAGACTCAGCGGCCGCAAACGCAATTTCGAGCTGGGTGTCTCCGGCTGCGTCACCTGCGCTGTGTAGCAAAAACGTATCTAGGGTTGCGCGCACCGCGCGGAGGTCTCCCGTGGCTTGCACGAAGGGCAACAGGGTGGCCGAAGCCTCGCCCGCGACGTCGGGGTACGCCATAAGATCAACCAAGATAGCCCTCGCTCCGCGTGCTTGAGGGTCAAGCCTAAGTGCTCGTCGCACCAGCGAAAGCGTATGCTCGTGGTCGACCGAAAGCGCGTGCCGCGCCTGCCGCTCCAACGCCCAAATGCGGCGCTCCATCGGAACGCGCTCGTCGTCTCCCACATGCGCCAGAACCATGCTGACGCGCTCGGGATCCCCGAGAGACTCGGCGCACGCAACAGCCGTGGCCTCCATGTCCACCACCGACAGCCCGAGATCCGCAGCCTGCAAGAACGCCGCGACCGCACGCTCATACTGCCGCGTACGTCCAAGAGCGGCCAACCACTGCACGTAGACCCGCTCGCGCTCACGCCCCGGCAACAATGGCGCGCGGCGCTCTAGCAAGTCGGCAAGCTGCACGTCATCGCCCTCGCGTTCGTACATCTCCTGCACCTCAGCAAGCGCGCGCGGATTGGTCGCATCGGTGTCCAAAACCAGTTTCCACACTCGCGCTGCCCCCGCTTTGTCCCCGAGCCGCTCTGCACGTAGGCGCGCCAGCCGTTCGAGTACATCGCCCGCGCCAGGCATGGGTCGCCCGCCCTCAAGGGTGCGCTCCAGGAGTGCATCGGCGTCGCTGGCGCGCCCCGTGCGCTCCGCGAGTTCCATCCAGCGCTCACGACCCTCACGACGCAAGCGCTCTGAGATGTGCCCTGCGTCACAGAATGACTCCCACACCCTGCGCGCGGCGGCGGGCGACTCAAGCGGCCCAGAGAACACGCGTGCCGCATGTTCCGCGTAGCTCAAATTGGCGAGGCGAACGGCTCCATGGGCCAGCCCTTTTGCAAACATCTCAAGCGCGCCAGATGCCGAAAAGTAGCGCTCGGCAACGTCCAGGGGCTCGGCCCGATCGGGAGACAATCGAAGCAACTCGGTCACTGTCTTGAGCGACGAGAGTGAGAGCGAATCCTGAAGCTGTAGCAGTGACCACGCGCTGCCGTAGTCTTCGAGACGGTCGGCCTCATTGGAAGCACTTCTCCCGCGAGCCTCATAAGCCGAGGCACGTACCGTCGACGATACGGACGCCGGACAATCGAGAATGAGTGCGGCGGTCTGGGCTTCGGTCTCTCGACCGTGCAGGAGCTCTGAGAGTAGAAGTTCCTCGTCAGGTGTAAGCACAGCTGAGGCCGCTGCGCCCTCGTGCTCAGAAGCTATCAAAGTGCCGAGCCATCGAAGCTGATCGGCCGCGCTGCAAACCATGACGTGCCGCAAGGAAAGAAGCCGACGTGCGGCAAGTCGATTCCCCTCCACCGTTGGCAGCTCCAGCAACCGCATGTAGAAGCCACGCAGTGCCGTTGGGTCACCCGCGGCCTGCAGCACTTCGGCGCGAAGAGGAAACAAGAACAAGTCGGCGCGCTCACCGTCCGGCGCCTCCGCCAGCACTTCCAATGCGCGGGCAGGGTTGGCCAGGTTGTCTAGGCAGACGCGCGCCGCTTGCTCGATGTGATTGAGTTGCTCGTCTTCAGTGTCAGCCGCCTCTGCAAAAGAGACCCGCGCATTCACCCAGCCGACCCAGTCCTGAGTGATCGCCAAGCGAGAGAGCAGCAGCTCTTGGGCCCATTCGCTCTGAGGTCGCATCACCAACATACGTAAGAGCGAACGATCGACCCAAGGAGAATCCGAGCTCTCTCCGGACATCGCCCGAGTAACCAATGCCTCCCGAAAATCCCATTCTAGCTCAGGCGAAAGACCCGGAACTTTCCCCGACATCAAAGCGATATCGAGCGCTTGAGCGAATGCAGCGAGGCGCCCTCGTGTCGTCGCATCGACCAGTGCGCCCCACCACCCCTCAGACACTTCCGGTAGCTCCAGTGCAGCACGCAGCGCGTAGGAGAACCCAGCCTCGGTATCCTGGCCGCGTTTGGCGGACTCGCTCGCTTTTTGAAACGCATGCGATACCTCCTCGGAGTTGGGCGCGCGCTCCGCGAGCATAACGTGTACGCGTGCAGCATCGAGCCATTGCTTGTGCTCTTCATACCCTGCCACAAGCACATGCCCCCCCCGCTCCACCGTCGAAGGGTCCGCCGTGCCAACCCGCAAACGACGCTCCAGCCGGCTCCCCCAATGATCTAGCGATGCACCCGCTTTGGCGGCCTTGCAGAGTGCATCAATACACACCTCATCATTGCCCGCAGACTCAGCGACACCCGCCAATCTCAAGAGTGCGTCGGCGGCTGGAGATTGCTCGGTGTCCTGAGCTTGCAGAAGGGCCGCAAGAGCAAGCTTGTGTTCGCCAGAGCGCGAGGCTTGCGCCCCGTAGCGAAGAGAAAGGGCGCGGTCGTTCGGGAACAGTTGAACCAACTCTCTCGCGCGATCCATCGCACCAGCCTTTGAATCGAAGGCACCTTCTTCGGCCTCAACCCAACGCACCAACAATCCGCGCTTACGCTCCAACTGTTCGCACGCATCGACCGCCACGCGCATCACGCGGCGGTAACGGGTCGCCTCCGCGCTATGATGAAGTACGGACTCCGCACAATCGACCAAAGCTGGCTCGCTTGAGCGAGTGAGAACCATGCGCTCCACAAGGCGCGCCGCAGCTGCGCGTTCGTCAGAAGACAGGCGCGCCGCTAGAAATACAAGCTCCGACGCCGCGGACAGCCGCACAATGACGTCCAGCGATGCGCGAGACTCAAGAAGGCGAAAAGCGCGCGCCGAGCTAGAAAGCCCCAACGCACGCGCGAGCACCGACGACACCTTGGCCGATGTAGGGTGCTCGATAAGCTCAAGAACCTCAGCATCGAGCAAGCCCAAGGCATGATCGATGTCGGGACTTGCGGTCGATGGCAAGTCGAGCGTGAGCTTGAGATCGGCGTAGGCTTCTGGACGACCCACCGAGGGGCGCACCGAGTCTCCGGGGCGCAACGTCAGGTTGCTGGCGCTGATACGTCCTACGCGTGGTGGCACCGAGCCCTTGGACATCTTGGCCGCAAAGCTTGCCGCGAGCTGGTCATCGCATGCCGTCTGGAGCCACTCCATCACGCGCACGACGTCCTCATCGGTGAGCACATGACTCTGCAGCTCTGTCAACACATCAGCGCGGGTCGGCGCAAACTCCAGGGCATGTAGAAACCATCTCAGCGCGTGAGGTCGTTTCCCAAACACCTGTGAAAATACTCGCGCTGCTTGAATGGCCCGTTCGTGCTTGGCAAGCGCCGTTGCAGCGTAAGCATGGTCCGCCGACGCTGCCGTTTCGTAGAGTTCTTCGTTTCGTAGAGACAGCGCCAACTCGCACGCGTGCCCGGAGAGCACTGCATCTGCAGGCGTCTTGGCGAGCCCCAAAATCGCAGCGTGCAATGCGGCGTCGGTCGCGCCCGAGAGCGCGAGCTGCGCAACCAAATCTCGCGTATCGGTCGCTCCGTCGGCCCCTTCGGGCGGGGATGCAACGCGTTCACGTAACCAGGTAATCGTCTCCGCATACTGACCTGAAGTCTGTGCATACTGCATAAATAGAACGCGAGCGGGCGTGTCCGAGGGGTTCGCTCGCAACGCCTTGTGTAAACACTGAACCGCACCACGCACATCGCCCAGACGAGCAAAACGACGCACGGCGGAAGCACGCAGAAATTCTGACGATTGCGCGGGCGTTTGGGCAGAGGCCGCGAGGTCTTCCTCGATGAGCGCCGCATCCTCCTCACGACCCGCTGCTTCGTAGAGGACCACGAGCTCTCTCAGAACCAGCACATTGCCGCTGTCAATACGCCGGCGTCGCTCAAGCACGCGACGCAACTCAGGGCCATGCAAGCCTTTCTCTTTGAGTGCACGATGCAGTTGTGCAAGCAGCGCAGGTGTGTCCGGATGGCTGTCATCCACCAACTCGCACTCGCGCTGTAGCACCTCCAACGCTTCCTGCGTTCGGCCCGCACGGTCGTAGCTCGCGAGCAATGCATTTCGGGCCGCGGCGTCGCCGGGCGTGGCGCGCCATGAGGCACGCGCACTTTGCACTTCAGAGTCTTCCGCGCGCGCGAGCTCCTGCAGCTGAAGCAATTCCGCGCGTAATCCAGCCTCACGTGGGTCGCCCTCGCCCTGGAGCAAGAGCATCGCTTCCTCCACGGCCCGTCTCAGCTTTCCCCATTGCTGCGCCGAGGTAAAGTGCGCGCGCAAGTAGGGAAGCGCCTCGTCGTCTGTAGGCTCAACGGCTCGCAGCACTTCGTACCAATGTGCGGCTTCCTCCGGCAAAGCACGCTCGTCTCGCGCCAAGCGCGCCAGCGCTCGCGCAAGAGCGTCACGCCCCTGCGGGGCAATGCCCGGAGCTTCAAACTGCGTCTGGTAGAACGCTGCAAGTTCATCCCACGCTTTCGCGCGCGTGTAGAGTGCGACGAGCGCGCGCATGGCGGGCGCGTGCCCCGGCGCGATGGCAAGCACTCCGCGGTAGGCATCCATGGAGGCCGCCAAGTCCCGCGTGTTTTGCTTATGGATTCGAGCAATGACAAAGCGCGCGCGAATCGCTTCGAACCGACTCTCCGAACGCTGCGTGCGCTCCTGCAGCCACAAAAGCAGCTCGGCCGAGCGACCCTCTTCAAGCAGGACGCGTTCCCACAGTCGAGCCGACCGCACGGCAAAAGCTGCCTGACGGGAGCTCTCCTCGAGCCACGACGTCGCTTGGCGCAGCAGCGCTGCACGCGCCTCGCCGCGTTGCCCTCCGGCTCCCGAGGTATACACACAATAGGCCGCTTCGGCGTAGAGCTCCGCGCGCTGTTTGCTGTCTCGCGTCATGCCCGCTTGGCGCACGGCATCGGCTACGCGAGCCTCCCAGCGAAGTGGCTTGTTGGCCCCCAGCACAGACGCTGGAGGGCCATCATCAAGGCCCTTGGAGGTCCACACATCACGCACTTCGGCAGCGAGCCCCAGGTCCAAACAATCCCCCACCGCCAACTTGTAGGCAAGGCCGTAAACTTCGTCACACGCCGGGCTTGCAAGACGCGCCCCGACAGCCATCAAAACGCGCAGCGCGGCAAGCTCGTCAGCCTGCTCACAAAGCGCGTAAACGGCCGCCTCAACCTCGGCCATTCCGGGCGGCGGAGCGTCGGCCAAGGAGTCTACAAAGCCCGACCAAGCCACCTCATCGCCGGGGTCGTTCACCAGGCGCGCGAGGTGCTCGGAGGGCTTGGTTTGGGGCATCGCACAAGCATGCTAGGAGTTTCGGGCGAAATGCTGCAACAATGCGCAGAGCCGTGAGAAAATCACTTCGAATTTCCGCCCTGACTGTCCTTGAAACACTCAAAATTTCCTGGCCAACGATGCTTGAAGGCATGCGCAGACAGAGCAACCCCAAGGGGTGCGATGAGCGCTTGTTTCATTGGACGCGCGCGGTCCTGGAGCACGCGCAAGTCTCAGTCCACACCGCGGGCGCCGAGCATCTCGAAAAGGGACTTTCGTTCGTGGTGATGAGCAATCACCTGTCGCACTTCGATATCCCGGTGCTGTTCAGCACGGTGGGTAGTGATTTGCGCATGATTGGAAAGAAGGAACTCTTCCAGATTCCTATCTACGGTGCAGCACTACGGGCCTCAGGATTTGTCATGGTGGATCGCAAAAACCACGGCGCCGCGGTGCAGAGTGTAAACAGCGCAGGCGCGTTGTTACGCAGCGGGAGAAGCGTGTATATTGCACCCGAAGGCACGCGCTCCAAAACAGGCGCGCTTGGGCCTCTAAAAAAAGGTGGGTTCATGCTCGCCATTCATGAGCAGACCCCCATCCTGCCGGTACGCATCGAGGGCACGCGCAGCATCTTGCCGCCAGGCGCGCTGCGAATTACGCCTGGAGCGGAGGTGCGAGTCACCATTGGCGCGCCCATCCCCGTCCGACCTTGCGCGGGCGACGAGGAAACACGCGTCGAAGTAGGCCGCTTGATGGCTCTGGTACAATCCCACCTCGAGGCCCCGCGCGGAGATCTGCCATGAGCTTCGGCAGCTTGCTCCCTGCGCCTCCTAATGCGGGCGAGGGCTTGGCCATCTTGGTGAACGCCAACGCAAGGCGTGGCGGCCGACGTATCGCGGCGCAGCTTCGACGCGCACTCCCTTCGGCGAACGTGCGCCTGACCAAGTCGCTGAATGAGATCGACAGCTGGTTGGCAGAGCTCAGAGACCCGCGCTGCATCTTTGCCGCTGGCGGTGATGGAACGATGAACGCGCTTTTAAACGCCATGCGGCGGGTCTATGGGGAGGCGTCGCTTCCTTGGCCCATGGTGGGGCCCCTTCCGTTGGGCACGGGCAATGCGATTTCTCACGCCTTGGGTGCCCGCAAACTGCATCGCTGTGTGCGCGCATTGGGGCGCTGGCAGGGCGGCATGCCCGCACGCAGCTATCGGCTTTTGGAATGCGATGGCGGCCTCACATTTTTTGCCGGTAGCGGCTGGGACGCCCAAGTCTTGCAAGACTACAAAGATCAGGTGGCCCAAACCACTGGGGCCATGAAGCGGCTGTCGACCACGGTGTACGGATATGTCACTGCAACGCTGCTACGCACGGCGCCGCGCAATATTGTCATGGGCAAGCCCCACGTGAAGATTGAGCACCTAGGCGGCGAGCTTATCTACGTGCGCGGCGACGGCTCGCTCGAACACCAAGCCGATGCGCCAGCGGGCACCGTATTGTACGATGGCCCGATGAGCGTGGTGGGCGCCTCAACCTGCCCAGAGTTCGGCTTCCGTATGAGAGCCTTCCCTATGGCGCAGCGTGTGCCTCATCTACTCAATGTGCGCGCCTACAATCAGAGCGTTCTGAAGGCTATTTTGCACGCTCCGCGCGTTTGGGCAGGGCCCGCTGTGATGGAGGGGTTTCAAGATTGGTTCTCCAAAGGTGTGCGCATGAGCTTCTCACGCCCCTTCCCGTTTCAGGTGGCGGGCGAAGCCGTGGGCGAGCGTAAAAGTGTAGAGTACACCTTGTACCCCCACGAAGTACGGATGGTCGATTGGCGTGCTCTCGCGCGTTTGGTGT
>JAYWGI010000047.1:0-3354 GCA_043779025.1 Myxococcales bacterium | reverse complement strand
GCCATGTCCTCGTTTGCCGATTTGTTCGCCGCTGAAGGTAGTTCCGCCCCCGCTTACCGTGCCATTCGCGTGGGTCAGTCCATCGAGGCGGTGGTTGTCGCGCTCGGAAAAGACAGCGTCTTTTGCGAGATCGACGGCAAGCGCCAAGCCTACTTCGAGTCGGCGGAGCTCAAGGGCGAAGACGGCGAGTACACTGTCAAAGTAGGCGACACCGTGCGTGCAGCCGTACTCGGCGTAGAACCCAACGGCGGCATTGCGCGTTTGGGCCGCACCATGGGCAAGGGCTCCATGGACCTCAGCCAACTGCAGGTGGCCAAAGAGGCGAAGCTGCCAATCGACGGCAAAGTCGTTGCCATTAACAAAGGTGGTCTCGAGATTGAGCTCGGCAAAGGCTTGCGCGGCTTTTGCCCCATGTCGCAAATCTCCAACTCATTCATCGAGAACGCAAACGACATGCTCGGCACCAGCATCAGCGTGCTCGTCACCGAGATCAAAGATGGCGGCAAAAAGATTGTTGTCTCGCGCAAAGCCGTGGCTGCTGTGGAGGCCGAAGCCAACCGCGAGCGCGTGCTCTCGGGATTGCAAGAAGGCACTGTGGTCAAGGGCGTCATCAGCGCGGTACGCGACTTCGGAGCCTTCGTGGATTTGGGCGGCCTCGAGGGCATGATCCCCGTGTCCGAAATGGGCCACGATCGCGGCGTTGCGGCAGCTGATCGCGTGACGGCCGGCGAGACGGTCGAAGCCCAAGTGCTCAGCATCAAGACGGACGAAAAGGGAAAGCTGCGGGTCACGCTGTCCTTGCGCGCCTTGCTCCCGATGCCTGAGGGCATGGAGCGCCCCGCTGCTGGAGCACGCGGCAACACGGGCCCCAAGATCAGCATCGGCGACGTGGTCGAATGCGAAGTCGTGCGCATCGAAACCTATGGCTTGTTCGCGCAAGTGGCGGGCAGCGAGGGTCGCGGTGGCCGCGGGCTTATTCCCGTGTCCGAGATCGGCGTGCCGCGCGGAACGGACCTGCAAAAAGCCTTTCCTCTCACCACCAAGCTGCAAGTCCGCGTCATGGAGACGGGCGACGGAAAGCTCAAGCTCAGCGTGCGCGGCGCCAAAGATGCCGAGGAGCGCAAAGACTTCGACGCGCACAAGAAGGCGGCGCACGAGCAGCGCAGCATGGGCACCTTTGGCGACTTGCTCAAGCTCGCGCAGAACAAGAAGAAGTAACTCGCTGTAAGCCACACGCAAACCCATGAGTACTGCACGCATCGATCGCCGCTACGCGCCGCTGGACACCACGCCCTCGTGGCTCAAGATCTCGCTGCTTTGCGCGGTGGGATTTTGCCTGGGCGTAGGCGCGTTTGGGTGGGGCTACATGAGCTACACCGACCAAGAGCCCTGGCCCGTAGCCCAAGGCTTTTTGCTTGCTGTTCCTGTTTTGCTCGCGGTGTGGGTGTGGCTGCTTGGCAAGCGCGAGGCGGCCCTGCGCGTGGGTGCTTCCGGCGTCGCACGCGAGGACGGCGATGTGGCGCGTATGCCGTGGTTTGGTGTGGCGCACGTGGAGCGTGTGGGCGATGGCCAGGTGCGCATCAGCGGCACCACGGAGCAGGGCGACGTTCAAGCCTGGCTTGTTTCGCTGCGCGCCCACATGGATGCGCTCGCGCACATCACGCGAGAGGCGCATGCACGCGTGCCCCGCGTGCTCGCGCTCGGCGACATGCATGGCGTGCTCTTGGCGCCCCGTCCCGTGTCGGGCGTTCCTGTGGCCGACGAGCTTGTGCTGGTGGGCAAGCGCTGCACCGCGAGCGGCAAGGTGCTCTCCATCGTTACGGAGGCTCGCGCCTGCGGCCGCTGCGGACGACCGTACCACAAGAGCCACGTGCCCGGCACATGCGCATGCGGCGCGTCGCTCAGCGAGCCCGGCGCGCTGCTCTACGGTTGAGGGGCGGGTGGCCGCAATGACGGCGGGCGCGCCCTTCCAGCCAGTGTATGAGGACGCGGCCTTCGCGCAGGCGCTGCTCACCAAGTTGAGTGTGTTGCCATCACTTGTAGAACACACGGAGATAGATGCGCTCTGCATCGAACTTGCGCACGTGAATCAGAGCTCGGGCTTGGTTCTGCAGGCGGGCCCCTGCGCCGAGCTTTTGGGTGACTATGGCGGCGAGGTGGCCCGCGCGGGCGTCGCCGTTCTCGTGCACTTGGCGGAGGTGCTGGCCGCTTGCGCACAGGTGCCAGTGCTGCCGTTGCTGCGAGGCGCTGGGCAATTTGCAAAGCCTCGCAATGCGCTTACCGAGACGCGTGCTGGCCTGACACTACCTAGCTACGCCGGCGATCTTGTCAATGCGCGCGCCTTCAATGCAGCTTCGCGCAAACCCAACCCGGCGCGATTGGCCTGGGCCTACGACGAAGCCCGCCGCACGCTGGTGGCCGTGCGTGCGGCACAAGCGGGCGCTCGTATGTTCAGCTCACACGAGGCGCTGCACTTGGCATGGGAGCAGGCGCAGCTACGCATGCACGGTGATGTACAGTATTTGCAGAGTGCACACTCGGTGTGGGTAGGTGACAAGAGCCGCGACCCCCGTGGCGCGCATGTGGCACTGGCGGCAAGCATCGCCAACCCTGTGGGCGTGAAGGTGGGCCCCGCGGCCACGCCTCGCGATGTGGTGGCGCTGGTGCAGGAGTTGAACCCGGCGCGTGTGCCCGGCAGGCTCACTCTCGTCATGCGGCTGGGGCTTGCGCGCGCGCATCAGCTGGGGCCAGTGGTTGAGGCCGTGCGCGCGTGGGGGGTGCCAGTACTCTGGATGTGCGACCCCATGCATGGCAACACACGTGTGAGCTCAGCAGGGCGCAAATTGCGTGTGCTTGACGATATGGTTGCAGAGTGCACGCTCGTCGCGCGCATGCTGGCAGAGCGAGGCGAGCGACTCTCTGGTCTGCATCTTGAGGTGGCTCACGACGACGTTGCCGAGTGCGTGGGCGCGGGCGTAGGGGAGTCCGACTTGCATGGTGAGCTCGCGTGCGACCCGCGCCTGAATCCACGCCAGGCAGAGGTGCTGGTGCGTGCGTTTGCTGCAGCCGTAGCACGGCACTAGTGCGCCCCTTCTCGCGTTGCGTTATGGCCATTGGATGACCACGCCGTTTCAAGAGGCTATGCTCACCTGTATTGCCGCGGGTACTCCGCCCTTTCCGTTAGCGCGCACGTTGGGCATGCGGCTCATCGCCATCAGCGAGGGAACGGCCACGTTTGCGATGCAGGCCGTGCTTGCTGAGCATGCCAACCCCATGGGCACGTTCCATGGCGGCGTATTGCTCAGCTTGGCTGACAGCGCGATGGGATTTGCGATGGGCACCACGCTTGGCGAG
>JAYWGI010000046.1:0-9678 GCA_043779025.1 Myxococcales bacterium | reverse complement strand
TGGTCTCCAACCAGTTCTACAAGGGCTCCCTCTTTCCGCAGGCGGCCCGCGACGTAAGTGGCGTCATCTTCTACCGCTACAATCGTTGGCGCCTGTGCCCGCGTAGCGACCGCGATGTCGTCGCGCCCTAGGACTGTGCATCACTGCACCGCACGAACTCGAGCCACGGCCATTCAATCGCTTGCGAAAGCGCGTGGCGGGATAGACATGGGGACGGCCGGCTCGCTCGTGTAGCAGCGCGACGCGTCGAAGCTTCCGTCGCCCATCTCCAGCCTCCAATAGGAGGGCTCGTCGCCGCTGCGACAACCGAGGGTTGTAGACGAGGCTGCAAAAATTTCGAAGTGGCTACCTGCGGGCTGCCGCCTCTCACTCACGTGGCGGTGACCGTGCAGCACGGCCGTGGCGCCAATGTCATTGATGACGCTCGCCGCCTCCTTGGCATCCGACAGCTTGAGCCCAAGCTCGGGCGCATGGCCTTTGCCTATGCCCACTGCGAGCTTGTCCAGGTGATGGTGAAACGCCACCAAACGCACGCGGGCCGCGCGCCATTCAGGGTTCTTGCGTAAGCCCTTGAGCCACGCCATTTGCTCCGCGCCCAACGCACCATCGTGCCTAAAAAATCGACGCTGCGGACCAATGCATGAGTTGAGTCCGGCAATGACAACGCCCGTATTATGCACGGTGTGCAACCACGCTCCCTCGGGGCCGACGCGCACGCCGGCCTCGACGTAGAACTGCGCCCAATCGAGGCGCTTTTCGTCGACGCTACGCTTGGGCCTCGTGCTCCCGGCGATGGGGAAGCGATACAGATCGTGGTTTCCAGGGACGCAGAAGAACATCCCGCGCGCAATCCACGGGGCAAACGCGGACAGCAACAACTCGTAGCCAGTACCGTGGTCCGTCAAGTCTCCGGTCACGATCACGGCGTCCACGTGCTCGCGTTCCAAAGCAGCGACCGCGCGCAGCAGTCTCACATTGGCATTCTTGGGTGTCTCCTTGAAGAGCTGCTCCAACTGCTGCGCGTCGGGCGGATTGCGCGCGAGCTCGGAGGAGGTACGTGCGCTCAGCGCACGAAGACGCGCGACGGCACGCATGCGCAAGTCGGGCTCCGGAGAAAGCTGGCTCGCGCGCGGAATGGCGTGCTCGTAGAGCTCATGGTCTCGCAAGCGCAGCTTCTTGGGCTTGCCGGGTGGGTGCACAATCGACCAGCCATTTTCCTGGTGAATGCATGTCCACTCAGCGGGCACGGCAAGCGGCCTGCCGGAGCGACGCACCAAGCGAAACCCATCGTGGAACGTATCGCCAAACGTGGAGACATGCAGGTCGGAGAGATGCGCGAGCACGAGCTTGCTCATACGACCACCGACCTAAACGGTGGGTACAGCCACACGGTCACATGCCCGACAGAATCTTGTACGAATCGCCCACACGGGCCAGCACAAGTCGGTTGTCTGCTACCGCGTGACGCCACTCGTCCGTCGAGCCTTTGGCCGACAAGGTTGGGATGCGATAGCTCGCAGAGTAGGTGTAATCCACATAGACATCGCTGCGAGCGCTGAGGCTCACGCGTCGATACCGTACCTCGTAGCGAATGGCTGCGGTCTTCTGAAAAGACGTCGACAGGTAGTCTTTGAGGCCTGAGTAATCGACATCGTTCTCGGCCACGGTGTCGCCGCCATCTTCGTAGTACCGATCACTCGCCATCTTGAGCAACAACGAAACGTTCTTGTCCTCTACCGCGCGGCGATACTGTTCACAAAACGTGATGACGCTCCGGTTGTCCTCGGAGTCTTGAACATCCGTGTTGGGGATGTAGCTCTTGGAACAACATACGAGAGCGAGAAAGAGAATAGGAAATGCGCGTTTCATGAGGGAGTTGCCTGAGGTTCAACACGGGGCTCCGGCCGAGTATTCCGGCGAGGCGCAGTGGCTGGTATCCAAGCTTGACAGCGGTGATACACGCAAACGGCCTTAGCCCGCACGCGAAAACAGCTTAGTATAATGCGCGCTAAGCTCGTCTCCGCCGAGGCGCGTGAAGAAGGTCGAGTAGGCCATCCAGATCCCCAGACCCGAGAGATCTCGGAACATGGGTGGCAAGTGCTTCGGGGCGCGAATCACGCCATCCGCGACTCGGCTGGCGAGCACGGGTACATCCTCATGTGCTACTTTGCCCACAAAGAGTAGAGGGATCAAGTCCGAGCGCCCCGCGGCGATGGCGCTGCGCATGAAGGCATAATTGAGCACCACGCCCTTGCAGTAGCAGGCGTCTTTGGTGAACGGACCCCCGCCCTCCACCACGCCACCGCGAAAAATGCGCTGCGTGTTCGCATAGCACTCGGTCTCGCTGTAGCCCTCGGTGCGGTACCAATCGAAGACCTCCAGAAAGTCCGCGCCGTCCTCGGCCTTGTCCACCGCTAAGACGCGATCATTAAGCCTGCGTGCGCGCGCCGGATGGGAGCGAAAGGTTAGAATTTCCATGAAGGAAGCCAAGCCCTCTTGCACCGCCGTGGTGCGTGGAGGGCCTTTAGCAAGCCACTTGGCGACAGGTTGATCTTGGCCGTTGAGAGAAGTTGCTACATGCACCCATCCCTCGTGCACCTCGAGAATGTCTATGTCCTTGTCGGAAAACAGCGCGCCGCTTCGGACCTTCACGTAGTCGCTTCCCGCCGCGGCATCACTGACGATGTCGTCGTCGACCTCAACCCGGACGGAATCGTCTCCAAAGTAGGGCGCAAAGCGCGAATTGAGGGTTCTGGCTGCGGCCTCCGCCGATACGTCACGCTCGTTTTCGCCGCCAAGACGCGTCGCATCTGAGCTGCTCAAGATCTCGTAGAGCATGCGCCCCAAGTCTTTGACGGTGAGCTTTCCGTCGGGGAAGGTGTCCTTGGCCGACCCATAGAGACGGCGGCTGTAGGCGTAGAACGAGGGCGTGCCGCGCGCCGACAGCATGCGCACCACATCGCGGTACTCGAGCGCAGACTTGATCAGAATGTCGCCGATGGCGTCGGTTTTGCCGAGCATGCTTGCCGTATCGCGCGCGATCTCTTCGAACTCGGCCGACTTGTCATTCACGCGGTAGTCTACCTCGTTTTTGGCGTAGTACTCGGCGTCGACGTGCGGCAGCTCTCGGCACTTTGACTTGAAAAATTGCTCCTCGATACGGCTATCCCAGCGAATGGCCTGCAGGACGCGAATAGGGCGCTGCGCATCGACCAAGCGCTGCGCGAGTGTCGCGACGTGCTCTTTGTAGCTTCTCCACGGGCCATCAACGGGCGCCGGCGGCACGGAGGGCACTGCATAGTCTTGCTCGGGTGCAGCATCGGAGTCCGCGTCTACTTTGTCGCGCACGCGCTTGGCTTTGTAGTCAGGGTGCTTATCGGACATGCCACTCATTGTCGCCCGTGTGGGCTCGTGTAGGCGACTAAGATTTGCAAAAAACGCTTGCCGAGTGCAGCTACATGCCGTTTTCTAACCCCCGTTGCCAATCTTTGCCAAAGCCGCCGTGGGTATGCAAGCCCTCCTTCCACTGCTTGCCGTGTTGCCGTTCGTGTCAGCGGCCTCTGCGACTTCTGCGGCGGGGCTCGCAGCACCCCAAGTGCTTGTGTCGGCATCGGCCTCCAAAGTGAGCGCCACGGGCAACAGTGGGGCGGCGAACCTTCGCCGGCGCGCGCAACTGTCTTCTGCCGACCCACGTCGCGCCCTCGTCTCTGCGCACTGCCCAGAAGGCATGGCCTTGGTGTCTGGAGGCTACTGTGTCGACCGATACGAAGCGTCGCTGGTTGAGGTGCTCGATGACGGACGCGAGCAAGCATGGCCATTCAACATGCCCGTGGATGGCCACCACGTGCGCGCGCTAAGCGAAGCGGACGTAATGCCGCAAGCGCATATCAGCGGCGCTGAGGCCGCCGTGGCTTGCAAGGCCTCTGGCAAGCGCCTTTGCAAAATGGCCGAGTGGCGCAAGGCCTGCCGTGGGCGGCGCGGCACCGCCTTCCCCTACGGCCCAATGCGCGCGGCCTACACCTGCAATGATCACGGACGCAGCCCCATGGCCGCACTGGGCCTCGTACACATGCGTGCCGACGGTACAGCCACCGAGTACGGCGAGTTCGAGACCATGAACCACCCGGCGCTTAACGAAGTGCCGGGGACGCTCGCGCCCACGGGCGGCCACGAACAATGCCTGAGCGACGAGGGCGTCGTCGACATGGTCGGAAATTTGCACGAGTGGGTAGATGACCCGCGCGGCACATTTCTAGGCGGATATTACCAGGACACCACGCAAAACGGCGACGGATGCGCCTACAGCACCTACGCGCACAACTTCAGGTACCACGACTACTCGACTGGTTTTCGCTGCTGCGCTGACGCCACGCCCTAAAAGCGCAAGCGTACACTTCCAAGCGCTTCAAGGACGTGTAGGAGCGTAGGTGGTTCCGCACGCAACCGTCACCGTTTTTTGAACGCCGGCGCTGCCTACTTTGATGCGATGGGTCCCGCATTTGATCTCAAAGACGCCTGGCGTCTCACCCACCACTGCGCCGTCCACAAAAACCCTAAAGCCTTTGGCCCACGCCGCTGTAGAGAGCGCCGCCGTCGCACTGGAGGAGAGACCCGCATGAACCAGCTCGGGCACGACGCCTACAGAGGCCACCGGCACTCCCGCATCGAGCGGCAGCATCGGCGCCGTCGCGATGACCCCTGCGCCTGGGTCGACCACCACGGTGGTAACGCGCATGGTTGAGCGCTTGTAGCTCCACCCCGTTAACGCGCCTAGGGCCGGAAAGGCCGCAAGCGCGGCAATGCCTCCTGCGATCCACCATCGCTTAGAGCTGGGCGGCGCACCAAGCCCCGGCGTCGAGTCCTCCGGGTTTCCAAGCGAGACATTGGAATAGTCCGGCAAGGGAATCGCGGCGCCGGAGCGAGAGGAATCCGCGCCGCCAAACCAACTTTCAGAAGGTGGCCCGGACACATCACCCAATGAACTGTTGGACAGCGCGCTGCCTGCGACGTCCAAACCGGAAAAAGAAATCGCGGCTGCCGGCACGTCCTCGGCCCTACCAACCGGCCCCAAAGGCTGCACGTCGTTGCGCCGCGTCGACACAATCGAAAGCGAAGGCGGCGCCATGCTTGTGCGCAGCACGGCAAACGAAGCCTGACCCAACGGCTTGGAAATATCCACTGCGCGCGCGATCGCCTGGCGCAACTTCACACGGCCTAAGTCGGATGCCACACTCAAGGACAACACGTGCGCGATGTCACTCGCGGTGGGTGTGCGCAGCGCTTCGCTCACGACCAAACCTCGTCGCACGACATCGAGCACGCGAGCGTCTACATCGGGACGGATGCGCTCAAGCGGTGTCACGTCAGGCTCGGCCAGATGCACCATGCGATCCAAGTCGCTCGCGGCGGCATCTGCGTAGCTGCGCTTTGCAAGCAACTCCCACAGCACCAGGGTAGCGGAGTAGATATCGCTACGCACCGTGGCGACACCGCGCGTGATTTGCTCCGGCGCCAAGTGCGCTGACGTGATGCGATCCTTGGTCGTGAGAATCGAGCGCCACGAGGCGACAAAGGTCGTGAGCGGGAACTCGCCTACGCACACGCGACCATCCGGCGCCAAGACGATGCTCGAAGGCTGCACCTCGCCATGCACAATGGGCGCGCGATCATGCGTGTCAGGAGTCACCGCGTCGTGTGCAATGGCCAGACCCGCAAAAACACGGGACATAAGATACAAAACGGCTTCATCGTCGAGCACCATCTTCACGACAGCAAGACGGGCAAGCAAGGTGTCTAGCCCCAAGCCGTCCACATGCTCGAGCACAAGCACCACGCGCTCGGGCGTCTCAAAGACATCAAGCAAGCGCACCAAAGTCTCGCCCACCAGCGCGCGGTAGCGTGAAATTCCCGAATGCAGATCGGCCTCAGCCAGGCCCTGCGGTAACGCAGATCGGTCGAACGCCTTGAGCACCACGGTCGACTGCTGACCATCGCCCCAAGACATACTTGCAAAGTACACGGACACAGAAGCTGTCTCCAGCAGGGTTTCCGTGACTTCGTAGTGGCCGAGATGGGTGATGGTAGGCAAGGATTCGTCCCCCGGGTGAGTAGCTCATTGTGCGCGAACCCTGCGGCTCGGGTCTAATTCGGTGTGAACTCAGTCGGCGAATAGGCTTTCCACATCCGTCTTGGTCAGCTTCTTGGCGCCTCCTGCGTCTTCAGAAAGTACTGCGCCCACCAGCTCGCGCTTCTTGGCGCTGAGCTCGAGGATCTTCTCTTCGATGGTCCCCTTCGCAATGAGCCTGTAGGTCGTGACCACCTTGGTTTGACCAATACGATGCGCACGATCCGTAGCTTGATCTTCGACGGCGGGGTTCCACCACGGGTCAAAGTGAATCACTGTGTCGGCGGCCGTAAGGTTCAAGCCACTTCCGCCTGCTTTAAGAGAAATAAGAAAGACGGGGGGGCCATCGTCACGCTGAAAGTTCTCCACGCAAGCCATGCGGTCTTTCGTCGAGCCATCGAGGTACTCGTACCCCACCCCGTCTTTGGTGAGGGCGGCACGGATAAGCGTGAGCATAGAGACGAACTGGCTAAAGACCAGCACGCGATGACCACCTGCCACCGAGGTTTGGATGAGCTCGCGCAAGGCTTGCAGCTTGCCCGAGTCTTCGTCGGTGAACTCTTTAGGGAGCTTGAGTAGCCGCGGGTCGCAAGCCGCCTGGCGCAAGCGCGTGAGCCCAGCCAGAATCTGCAGTTGCGATTTGGCAAGGCCCTGTATCTCGACCTCTTTGAGCACTTGCGCACGCACCTCTTTAAGCACGGCCGCATAAAGCGAGCCTTGCTCGGTAGGCAGATCGCAGATGTGATCGGTTTCGATCTTCTCAGGCAAATCCTTGGCGACTTCGCCTTTGGTTCGCCGCAAAATGAACGGGTGAATGGTGGTGCGCAGCCGCGCCGCAGCTGTGTCGTCGCCCGCGTCGATGGGGCGCGCGTACCTCTCCTCGAACTTGTCCAGCGGGCCTAAAAGCCCAGGGCTCACGAAGTCGAAGATGCTCCATATTTCGGACAACCGATTCTCGATAGGCGTGCCCGAAAGTGCAAGGCGACGCGAGGCGCGCAGGCGCTTGGCAGCTTTTGCCGTTGCGCTGTGCGGGTTCTTGATGTGCTGGGCCTCGTCCAAAATGGCGTAGCGCAATGTCATCTCTGCGAAGAGCTCTTCATCGCGGCGAAGCAACGCGTAGCTGGTGAGCACAACATCAGCCTGCTCCAGATCTTCTTTGCGCGCCTTGCGATCTCCCCCGTGCCAGAGCACCACCTTGAGCGTGGGCGCAAAGCGCGCAAGCTCACGCTGCCAGTTGGTCACCACGCTGGTGGGCGCCACGATGAGCGCGCAGAACTTTGGGCCACCTTTAACTTTGTCGTCCACCGCTTTGACGGCCAACATCAAGGCAATGGTTTGAAGGGTTTTGCCGAGACCCATGTCGTCGGCAAGCACGCCGCCTGACCCAATCTCGTGCAGGAACGAGAGCCACTGCAGCCCCTGGAGCTGGTATGGGCGCATATCGGCCTTGAGTCCCTTGGGCTTTTTGACCTCCTTGAGCTCATCCACCGAGGCGAGCTTGGAGAACAACTCCTTGGCTCCAGCCGACACAGTCGCTGCACTGCCGATATGCGCGAGCAGGTCCTGCAAACGTCCGGCTTGCGAAAGTGGCAAATGCCCGGGCTGTGCGCCGCCTACCAGCATTTCTGCTTGTCGCGCGAGCACCTCGCGCACCTGCGCCTCGTCCATTTTGGCATAGCTGCCATCGGTGAGACGCACGTAAGCGCGCCCTTCGTGCAAGCAACGAGCGAGCTCCTCCTGGGTCACCGAGACACCTTCACTCTCGAAGGAGAGCTGCAGCGACAGCCAGTCTACCCCGCTGCCAACGCGGGCGCTGGCGCTCAGCTTCTTGCTTCGGATTTGCACGTCCACCAAATCGTCTGGCACGAACAGGTCCCACGCTTCGGGGAGTTGCCCGACGCCCTCCGTCCAAAACTTGATGGCCGCCGGACCATTGGCCGAGAAGGCCTCACCCTTCTCGTCGGGCGAAAGCCCAAGCGCTATCAAGCGCGACGCGGCCTCTTGCTGCGCCGCGATGTCGCAGCGCAAACATAGCGCGCGACGCTGATTGGGCTGCGGCGGCATGAGCATGATGGGCGGCGACATGCCATCGGCGCGCACGTCCACCTGCACCTCATCGTAGAGCGCCCGCAGCACAACTTTCACGTCCGCGAGCGAGCCACTCGCGCGCATCACAAACGTAGGAGTGTGGTCGACCACGTCCGCCACTTGCGAGAGCTCTGGCAACTCTGCACCAAGCGTAAGCGCGACATGCGGCAAGCCTTGCGAGAGCAGGGCGCCCAATCGGTCGGCCGGCTCCCAAATGGTAGGCGAACGCATGAGGCGGCGCATGCTCGCGGGCGAGACGCGCGTATCCAGCGGACGCGCCACGCCGTCGGTCGCATCGATGTGCCACGAGGGATAGCCCTCGAGCCAAGTCCCTTGCCCCAAGTGAAACTTGCGCGCATCACCGGCGCGCTGAAAGTACACACGTACATAGACGCGTGCCGCGTCGTGCGACAAGTCGAGGTCGAAGCGCGGACGTAGCGGCTCATCGCCGAAACGGAGCTCCATCATTTGAGGCTCCAAGATGACTTTTCGGCCACGGAGTGCTGCAAGCACCTCGCCTGCTTCCTCGCCTCGCACCTCTAAGTAGGTGCGACGACCCGTGTTTGATTCAACGCGTGCGAGCCTGCGAAAGACCTCGCGTTCGGGCCCTGGCGCTTCTTCGGCAATCGCAAATAGTGCGGCGGGGCTCAGCGGCTCGCGCAGCACACCGTCGAGCACGGTGAGCTGAAACGAGCCCGGACGTTGCACCAATCGATACTCAAGATTGTCGGGCATACGGGGCGTGCCCTCGGGCATCCACGCATACACACCGGTTGTATTCTGCACGGGTTGAGAGTGCCCACTGCCCACCCCGCTGCCTTGGCCGCCGCTCTGCCCACTACTCTGATAGGTCCCCTGCTGCCGTCCCTGCGCCGCAGAGCCGCCTCCACCGCGGTTCTCACGCGCTGCGCGACGCTTGGCGCGACGCCCCATCCCCGGCGGACTCGGCGCGCCCTCGCTGCTCACGGTTCGGGGGCCACCCGGGGCCGGAAGCGAAGGCGACGAGGGGGACGCTGGCAGCAAGGAGTCGGAAGGCGAAGGTTGTGGCAAGGCCACGGGCCGCGGGCGATGCTGGTCTCGAAGCGCGATAAGTACCGCCGCGATATGCTTGCAGTGTCCCTGGTTTTTTGCGAATGCCGCGCAGCTGCAGCCCGAAAGCAAGCCCATCTCGCCAATGCCCAAAGTGACAGAATAGGGCTCGGGGTCCGAGCCCTTCACCAACCCACGTGCGTCCACGTCGTTGAGTACAGTGTCGCTCACGGCCCCCTTGCGGGCGTAGTCCAGACCGCGAAGAAAGGCCCGCGCCCCCAATGTGCGACGTAGCTGACGATCACTAAGCGTGGAAAGAGCTTCGAGAAAAGGTGTGCTCAATGTGGAAACTCCGAGTGGGTCAAACGACGCCAGTAAAAGGAGACCTAAACAACGCGGGCTACGAGGCAAGCTTGAATCCGGGAGCTTGGCTGCCT
>JAYWGI010000045.1:0-9681 GCA_043779025.1 Myxococcales bacterium | reverse complement strand
CGACCACCATGGCCAAAGCCTCCAAGCTGGCGCCAACCTTTGCGAACTTTAAGCTTTGGCAGGGCATCGCGCTCGCGCGCCAAGTCACTAAGGCTGTTCCTGGCGCCACTTGGGCGGATGCCAAAGCTCCCCTTGAGGAGTCGGTCAAGCTGGACCCAAACCTGGCGGAAGGTCATTTCGAGCTGGCAGACGTTTTGCTGCACTTGGACGATGAAGCCGGCGCCATCGCAAGCTACGGCCGCGCCATCGCAGCCCGGCCCGACAAGGCCGAGTACTACGCGCCGCTTGCCGACTTGTACAAGCGCCTCGGGTTCTTGGATCAAGCCGAAGCGGTGCTCAAAGAGGGCCTGAGCTTTGCCAAGCCCGAGGACAAGAACACTTTCGTGCTTCAGACCCACTTGGGCGACACCTACGATCGCAAAGCACAGCCGGGCCCCGCGCTTGTGGCCTACGAGGCTGCACGCAAGAGCTGCGGCGACTGCAAGGAGCCTGGCCAGGGCATCGCGTTCTTCAACCTTGGTGTGGCGTACGCGCAGGCCGGAAAAAAGGGCGAGGCGGTGGCGCAGCTGCAGAGCTTCAACCGCATGATCTGCAAGACGGGCTCCGGCGCGCGCTACGCCGCCCAATGCAGCCAAGCGATGCAAATTACGAGTGGCATGGGCGAAACGCTTAAGTAGTCCGGACGCCTGCGCGTATACATGCAAAGCGAAAGAGGACAGAGCATTTTGCTCCGTCCTCTTTCACTTACTTGCTTATAAAAGATCAGGTGACAGCGCCCGGCATCGGGTCGCCCCACCACGGAGCCAAGCACATGGGCACGGCTTGGAAGGGCGCAAAGGCGTCTGACTCCGAGCCGGAGCCGCCATTGACGAGTTCGTAGCGGCCATTGCCGTTGACCTCATAGACCTCGAGGGTCTTCTCCACCGGGTCCACGATCCACATGTGCGGAATGCCGAGGCGGGCGTAGTGGTTCGATTTGCGGAGGCGATCGTGCATGCGCGTGCTGGGCGAAAGCACCTCGCAAACCCAATCGGGCGGGACGCGAAAGCCCTGGCCCTCGTTCATGGACGGCATGCGGCTCGCGCGCCAGCCAGCGATGTCGGGCACAAACACGTTGCCATCCAAGTGCAGTTCGGGCTCGTTCACGATGCACCAGCCGCCGGGGCCGGATGGCTCGCCCGGGCCACCAAAGCCCAGCTGAAAGCGTGCCGCCACAATCACTTGGAGGTAGCTCGCCGTCCGGGTGTGCGGCAAGGCTGGGCGGGCGTGAGCGTACAGCTCACCGTCGATCAGCTCACCGGTGACATGCTCGGGGAGATCGATGATGTCCTGGTACGTGGCAGGCTTGAGTTCGGGCATGGCCTTCATACAGTTCTCCTTTGGCGCACTTGACGCAAGTGCGTTGTGCGCATCGGCCAAGGCCTGCGCGCGGTTGCGTGCAATGCAATGAATTGCCGCCAGCTGCGCACAGCCGCACGCAAGCGCCCGCTATTCGCCCTTTTTGAGGCGGCTCCGGTACACTTGAAGGCATGTTCCGCTCACGCCTGTTTGGCCGCGCTTGCTCGGCCTCGACCTTGATGCTTTTGGCGTGCGGCGGCGCCCAAGCGCCCAATGCCGTGTCTACCGACGCGGTGTCGCACGAGCACTCCCGCACGCTCACATGCGCCGTGCGCACCAAGCTGCTGAGCGCGCGCTTGCCCAACCTCAAGTTGCCAGGATCAGACAACCGGCTACTCGACAAGCCACGCGTCTTTTTGGCGCCGCCCGTTCGCCCCATTGAGGAGACGTTCTCGCGCGTCGCGCCTAGCACGGTGTTCGTGCGGGTACCGGGCGGCTTCGGCTCCGGCGTCGCCATCGACGACAAGGGGACCATCCTCACCAACTACCATGTGGTCGACGCCGGTCGGCAGCAGGACTTTCACTTCCGCGTGAAGGTGGAGTTCGGCACGATGACGGACACCGGCCGCATCGTGCCCACCGGCAAAAGCGTGGACGGCGTCGTCATCAAGGCCGACCCCGTGCGCGATTTGGCACTGGTGCGTGTGGCTACCAGTGAGGTGCCCAAGTCTTTTATGCCCGTGAGCCTTTCGCCAACGGATCCGCGCATTGGTGAGGCTGTGCTCAGCTTGGGCCAAGGCGGCCTGGGCCTCATGTGGGGTGCCCGCTCCTGCCACGTGGCCAACATCGGCGATCAGTCCACAAGCACAAGCATGTTCTCGGGCATTGATTGCAATCTGCAAGATCCGAAACTCACCAAAACGGAGAGCGCGCGCAAGCAGGCCGAGTGCGAGAAATCTATTAAGCAAATGGCAGCCGACGTGGACGCGCAGCAACAAGGCTTGGCAGTACAAACCGACTGCGCCATCATGCCAGGCGACAGCGGCGGCCCTCTTGTAAACACACGCGGTGAGCTCGTAGGCCTCAACCAAAGCGTGCGACGCAACGCCGCCATTCACGTGCATCTTGCAGAGATTCGCGCCTTCTTGAGCACGCCCGTTGTGGACGACTTGGCGCTGGCACCCGACCCGTTTTGCGAGGGCGCTCCCAACGTAAGCATCCAAGACGTGGACGGCGACGGCAAGGGCGACGTAGCCATCGCGGCCGACGGAACACCCAGCTTGGTGGGCGGCTGGGGCGGGCGCGCGTTCTACTTCGACCTGGACGAAGACGCCGAGGGAAAGCCGGAAAATGCGACCATGCCCTTTGACGCCGAAGTGGCCGTGGCGGCACGTGGGGACGACACGTGGGTTTGGTATGACACCGACAACGACGGCCGCTTTGACCAGCTCGTCATCGACGAAAAAGACGGCGATGGCCTCGCGGAGCGCGGTTACACGTTAGCCACCAACGGCACCGTTTTGCCTGACATTTCGCTGGTCGGAAAGAAGGTGCTACGCGATGGCGTGTTTGCAGACAACGCACAGAACGCGCGCTTCGGCCTGCTCGCCAAACACTTCTCGGGCACGCGCGTCAGCGACGCCGCGCTCATCGCAAAGGCGGCCGAAATTGCCATTCCCGACCCCTACGCCATCGGCACAGGAGACGCCTACGCGCAGGGCGAAAGCGAGAAGGTTGCCGAAGCCGTGCACGTGGAGGGACCACTGGGCAGCGTCACCTTTCTGGAGGCCGGCGACTCACTCAAGGGCATCAAACCCGGCGAGCGCGTGAACGACCTGGTGCAGCAACGCAAACTCAAACCCGCCGTCGCACTGATGCGCCGCGGCCAAGACGGCTGGGCCATGTACGACATGGACGGCGACGGCCGCATGGAGCTCGTACTCGAAGGCGACACGGGCAGCAGCGACGGTACGCAAGGCCCGGCCGAGCTCATCACACGCGCAGCCTACAGCATCGGTGCGGACGGAAAGCGCACCCCGCGCCCCGAGCAAGTCGGGCGTCGCCTCGCGCGCTTGGGCTTGCTCGCGGAGGCACTCCCGCACCGCGACAAACTGGTGCGAGCCATGGACATGCTGGGCGAGACAGTCGCAAACCAAGAGGGCGAAGGCTCTTTCGTGTTGCCCGATTCGGCGTCGTCTTTTGGCGCCAGTGCGGCAAGCTTTTTGAGCCTTCCGAAGTTCAAAGAGCGCGCGGCCGCCAAGAGCTCCAAAGAGCAGCGCGCAATGGTTGTCGATGTGGATGGCAGCACCAAGGATGCCATTCGCGTGCCGCCGCAGGACTTGTTCAAACGCGACAAGTTCGGGCGTGAGTTTGGCTACGTAGAGTCGGCGGGTCGCAAGTGGTACGTGTATGATACAAATGGCGACACCTACTGGGACTTGGTGCTCTTTGTGCGGCGTGGTGAGGACAAGGTTTCGGCGGCCTACCGACTGCCGCGCGGCAAAGACGAAGCGAAGTATGACGCGAGCTTGGTGGGCGGATCGCCCTTACGCGCAGACCTGTTCGTGAGCCGCAAACTGCGCACACTTGGCGCGGAGCTCATTCCCCTTGCGATTGCTGCCCTTCCTCCGGCAGATGATGAGAAATAATGGCTGCTCCCGTCCCTCTGCTCTCCGCGCGTGATCTGCACAAAGCCTTCGGAGCACGCACGCTTCTAAACGGCGGCACACTCAACATCTCCAAAGGCGATCGCGTTGCACTTGTGGGCGTGAACGGCAGCGGCAAGTCCACGCTTCTCAAAATGCTTGTGGGCGAGGAGCCGTACGACGGCGGCATCGTGGAGCGTTCGCGCGATGCCTCGATGATTTATTTGTCGCAGGAACCGAGCTTCCCCGGCGAGCAAGTCGTGCTCGATGCCGCCCTGTGCGGTCTGGGCGCTTGGTACGACGCGTACCGCGCCTACAGCGAGGCCACCGCGCGCGTCTCGGCAGGCGACTACGACGCGCTGGACGCGCAGCAGGAGCAGGCCGAGAAGCTCGAGCAACACGGCGGCTGGGAGCGCGAGCACGAGGCACGCGCGCTTCTCGGGCGCTTGGGCGTGCGGGATTGCGAAGCGCTCATGGGCACACTCTCCGGCGGCGAGCTGCGCCGCGTGGCCTTGGCGCGCTTGCTTGTGGCCAAGCCTGACCTGGGCGTGCTCGACGAGCCCACCAACCATTTGGATGCAGATACCATCGAATGGCTGGAGGAATACTTCTCAGAGCAGTACCCGGGCGCGCTTTTGTTCGTCACCCACGACCGCTACTTTTTGGATGCGCTTGCTACGCGGGTGGTCGAGATCGATTTTGCCAAGCTGCACAGCTACGACGGCGACTATAACGACTTTTTGGAGCTCAAAGCCGAGCGCTATGCCCAAGAAGACCGCGCCGAACAGAACCGGCAGAACTTGGTGCGGCGCGAGCAAGCGTGGTTGCGGCGGGGCGCAAAAGCGCGTTCTACCAAGCAAAAAGCACGTATTCAGCGCGCCGAGTCGGTGATCGCTGAGCGCGCTCCGGAGCGCAACGCGAGCCTGAGTGTGTTCGCGGACGCGTCACGCTTGGGCAAGACCATTCTTGAGGCGGACAACATCACCGTGGGTGTACCGCGTAGTGAAGCCGATGGCGGCCCAAGCGCACCGTGGCGCGTTTTGACCAACACCTTTGAGCTGCGGCTATGCCCGGGCGATCGCATCGGCATCGTGGGACCCAACGGCGCGGGCAAGTCCACGCTGCTCTCCGCGTTGCTTGGTGACACCGAGCCAACCTCGGGCAAAATTATCCGCGGCAAGAACACGAGGTTCGCCTACTTCGACCAAAAGCGTTTGGGCTTGGAAGACACCTGGAGCGTGTTTGACAACGTGGCCGGCCGCGAAGACGCGATGAACCGCGGCGGCGCCATGGTCGAAAAGGGCGGCGAGAAGATCGAGCTGCGCAGCTACCTTGAGGGCTTCATGTTCGACGCGCACAAGCAGCGCCAGCCTGTAGGCTCGCTCTCCGGCGGTGAGCGCGCGCGCGTTTCACTTGCAAAAGTGCTGGCAGAGGGCGCCAACGTCTTGGTGCTCGACGAGCCCACCAACGACCTGGACACAGCGTCCCTTGCCGCCGTCGAAGAGCTGCTGATTGCCTGGGGCGGCTGTGCGCTTTTGGTCAGCCACGATCGTGCGTTTTTGGACCGTGTCGCCACGGGGATCCTGTCCTTCGAGCCCGTGGAGGGCGGCCCCTCCAATGTCGTGCTCTACCCCGGCAACTACGACCAATACGTGCGCCTTCGCGCCGAGGCCAAGCGCGAGGCCGCCGCCCTGGCGAAGAGTGTCGCACCGCCACGCAATAGTGCACCGCCCGCCAGCAAAGCGCCTCCGGCCGCGATCGTAAAACCCGTGCAAGATGCACCTATGCCCAAGTTCAGCGTGTCCGAGACCCCGGCCGCCGCAAAGCCAAGAGCTGCTCCCGCAGCGGCAGCCGGGGGCCCAAAGCTGAGCTTCAAGGAGCGCCAGGAGCTCGAGCAACTTCCGGCGAAGATCGAAGCCGAAGAGGCGCGCATCTCGGAGCTTGAGAGCACGCTGGCAGATCCTGCGTTCTATACCTCTCGCGCTTCAGAGTTGCCAAAGATGCAGTCTGCGCTCGATGCGGCGCGCACAGGCATTTCGCAACTCATGGACCGATGGGAGAAGCTGGAAGCTCGGATTACTGTGCCATGATCAAGAGCCCGCCCGTCCCCGACTTTTCGGAGCTGCAAGCACACGCCGCGCGCTGGAAGACCAAGTCCATGCGCGAGGCCTTCGAGCAAGACCCGGAACGCGCTGAGCGCTACAGCGTGGAGCTGGGCGAGCTCTACTTTGACTACTCGAAGCACCTCATCGACGACGACGTGCTTCGCTCGCTCGTGCAGCTGGCTGAGCTCGCCGGCGTGAGCGAGCGACGGGATGCGATGTACGCGGGCTCTCACATCAACACCACCGAGGACCGCCCCGTACTGCATGTGGCGCTACGACATCGCGGTGAGGCGAAGTTTTTGGTGGATGGCCGGGATATCGTCCCAGAGGTGCGCGCTGTGCTGCATCGCATGCGCAGCTTCGTCGGCAAGATTCATGATGGCTCTTGGACAGGCGCGACCGGCAAGAGCATTCGCGATGTGGTGAACATCGGCATTGGCGGCTCTGACTTGGGGCCGCTCATGGTCAGCACGGCGCTAAAGCCTTATTGGCACCAAGGCGTGCGCACCCACTTTGTGAGCAACGCAGACGGCGCGCATATGTCGGACGTGCTCTCCCGGGTCGACCTGGAGGGCACGCTTTTTGTCATCGCGTCGAAGACCTTCACGACGCTTGAGACGATGCTCAATGCGCGCACGGTGCGCCGCAAGCTCACCGATGCCTTCGGCGCAGAGGCTGTGGCCAAGCACTTTGTAGCCGTGTCTGCGGCGCCTTCGGCCGTGGCCGAGTTTGGGATTCCCGTGGCCAACACCTTCGACTTTTGGCCGTGGGTCGGCGGGCGATACTCGCTCTGGTCGTCCGTTGGCCTAAGCGTTGCACTGGCCGTCGGTATGGATCGTTTCGAAGAGTTGCTACACGGCGCATCCATTGTGGACGATCATTTTGCCAGCGCCCCGCTTGCCAAAAACGTGCCCGTGCTCATGGCACTTCTTGGTGTATATTACATTAACGGCTGGGGCCGAAGCAACCACGCCATCATCCCCTACGCGCAGCACTTGTCACGCTTTGCGGCCTACTTTCAGCAGGCCGACATGGAGAGCAATGGCAAGCGCACGCGGCTTGATGGCGTCTTTTGCGACTACGCCACGGGCCCCGTGGTGTTTGGCGAGCCCGGCACGAACTCGCAGCACGCCTTCTTCCAGTTGTTGCACCAGAGCCCGGACTTTGTGCCCACCGATTTTATCGGAACTGCGCAGACGCATCATGCATTGGTCGGACACCATGAGGTGCTGGTCGCCAACCTCTTGGCGCAACCCGAAGCGCTCATGCGCGGTAAGACCGAAGCAGAGGTCGTGACCGAGTTGCTCGCTGCGGGCACCTCGCCAGAACGTGCGGCCGAGCTTGCGCCGCACCGAGCCTTTGCAGGCAACCGGCCCACGACCACGCTGCTGCTGCGCAAGCTCACTCCACGTACATTGGGCATGCTCATCGCGCTCTACGAGCACAAGATTTTTGTGCAGGGTGTGGTGTGGGGCATCAATAGTTTCGACCAGTGGGGCGTGGAGCTGGGCAAGGAGCTTGCACGCGCCGTCCTGGGTGATTTGCAGGCTGGAGAGGCCGCAGAGCGCCACGATGCCTCGACGCGCAAGTTGATTGCAAAATACATCCGTTGGCGTTAAGCTAGACGCCTTGAGTCTCAGGCGCCCAGATGTACTTGTGCATCTGTAGCTGCACGCGCACCGGCAGTGCATCGGCCATCACCCACTCGACCAATTGCTTAGGCTGAAGCTTGCCGAACACACAGCTCGCGAGCAGGTTCGGAGTGCGTGCAGGGAGCGCGTGTTCTGCAATCACAGCGCGCATCCATTCGTAGTCCTCACTGGACGTCAGCACGAACTTAAGCTCATCGCGCGCCGTGATGTGCTCGAGGTTGGACCAGCGATTGCGATGCGATTCTCCTGAGCCAGGCGCTTTGAGATCCATGATCTTATGCACGCGCGTGTCGACACGCGACACATCGGCCTCTCCGCTGGTCTCCACAAGCACAGTTCGGCCGGCGTCGCAAAGCTCGCGCATCAGCTCGAAGCTTCCAGGTTGCAGCAGTGGCTCGCCGCCCGTGAGCTCCACCAGCGGGGTTCCAAAAGCCAATGCGCGCGCGAGCACCTCACGGCGAGGTGTGCGGGTGCCACCGTAGAACGCTTGTGTGGTGTCGCACCACGAGCAGCGCAGGTTGCAGCCCGTGGTGCGCACAAAGGTGCACGGCAAGCCCGCGAACGTGGATTCGCCCTGGATGCTTGCGTAGATTTCGTGGATGACCAACGCGTCTGTATTTGGCACAGCGCGCAGGGGCATAGCAAAGAGCGGGCCTGCCGGGGTAAGCTCTGTTCCTTGAACGGCGGGCTGAGTGCATTTGGGTGGGACGCAACATGGCAGCAGGAGCCGGCACCAAGCCCGGCGTTGCGCCCGGCGCGGGTGCTTGCGGTGCACTACGGTGGCTCGTTTCTGCATGACGAAATGCATGGGCGCGTGCTTGGGAACCCCAGCGGGACACTCGCTGGCCTGATGCGCCGCGATCGCACGGCCAAGCTGGCCGTAGGCGACTGGGCGTGGGTGGAGGACGCGGGCACGGGCAAGGTCACGGTGCACGGTGTGTTGCCACGCAGGAGCTGCCTCAAGCGTCGCGCGGCGGGCGAAGGCGACCACGCGCAGCTTTTGTGCGCCAATGTAGACGAGGTTTTTGTCGTGACCTCCGCCGACAGCGACTGGAACTTGGAGCGCATCGATCGTTACCTACGCGTGATTCGCGACGCCAATGTGCCGGCCCGCGTGTTGCTGACCAAAGCGGATTTGCTTCCGCCGAGCAGCGACATGGTGGCCGAGCTATACGCGCGTTGGCCAGACTTGCCGCTAATGTGTACCAGCGCGCGAAACGGAGATGGGCTCGAAGAGCTAGATGCACATTTGCGTGCAGAGCGCACCTATGCACTTTTGGGTTCTTCCGGCGTGGGCAAATCCACGCTTGTAAACCGCTGGCTGAGCGCCGCGGGGACGCCCTTGCAGACCGTTGGCGACGTGCGCGAGAGCGACGGCAAGGGCCGACACACAACCACGCACCGAGAACTCTTCAAGACGCTCGGAGGCGCACTCGTGATCGACACGCCCGGCATGCGGGAGGTGGGTGTGGTCGGCGACGCAGAGACGGCGACGCGACACGCCCGCTCGCGAAAACGATGAGCTTTGTCCGTGCACACCCCAGAGTGAGCCCTTCGTTATCCCGTCGCCCCGTAGCGAAGCTCAACCGAAGTGGAAACCACTCTAGGCCAATTCAGTTCACCAACGAGCAGTCCTTGGGATTCTGCTCCCCGCGCACTCCGTATATGTTCTGACCTACGGAGTGCGTGACAAGAACGCCAAATTCGAGCACAGTATGGGTGGCGTCATCCTCGGTTGATGCGATGCGCGGGTGGCGAAATTGGCAGACGCACTGGATTTAGGTTCCAGCGCCGAGAGGTGTGCGGGTTCAAGTCCCGCCTCGTGCACAGCCTACGTTTATAGGCATTTGGTCGCTTCGCAGGTTCCGGCTCTTCGGTGCTCCTTGCGATTGGGCTTGCGATTGAAGCGCCTGGAAGGTCGAGAAGTGCATCGTCGAGGGG
>JAYWGI010000044.1:0-3359 GCA_043779025.1 Myxococcales bacterium | reverse complement strand
GCCCAGCGCCTGTAACGGGAGCACCCTTGCACAAGCCGCCCTGTTCGCGATCCGCGCCAACGATACCCGCGTACTCAGGTCCGTAGTCGTTGAAGCTCCAGCCAAACGCGGCGCCATAAAACGCCTTGGCGGCGGCCACGTCGTGCACGGCGATCTCGATGTAGTCAATGCGATGGTGGATGGACATGCGTGAGATGATACTCGCCCACCTCTCTGCCGAGCGCCAAATCAACGCCATCCGGGCGGTGGCCCCGCCCGCAGCGGCACCCGCCGGTCTCGTCCCTCAGCGTTCAGGCTCAAGCCGTGTTCCGTGGCCAGCGCGCAATCCCGCGTTGCAAGCGCCGCGCAGCGTCCCTGGCAGCGTCGATTGTTGGCCCGACCACGCACCCCATGTCACGTGTGTGCGCATGAAGCACGCCGAGCTCCCGCAGACAGCGCAGTCTCTCGCCAAGTCCCGCAAAGAATCCGCCAGCACGCTGCATCTCTTGGCCGTCCTCGCCGACTCGCCCACGGCCGTTGGTCAGTGGCTCCGTGAGCGAAGCATTCGGACCGAGCTGGTCCTCTCCGCCGTACGCGTGCTCGAGGAACCGGCGCAGAGCGAAGCCTGGCGCGCAGCCGTGCGCCCTCCCCGCGAGCTAGACCCCGAGCGCCGCGCCGCCCACGCACTTGTTGCACTCTGCAAACATCGTGAGGCCGCGGCTTACCGATTCTTCTCGCAGTGCGGAACGGACGTGGCGCGTCTGCGGGCCCAGGCCTCAAGCTTGGCGAATGGATCCGTGGCCGCGCGCGGGCCGCGAGAGTCTCGTCTGACCGTCAGCAGATTGCCTTCCAAGCCGTTGCTTGCGGCGAGTGTGCCCTCGCCGGTGACCCATTCCACCAGCCGCGGGGTCGCCGTGACCGCCCCTGCGCGCGCTGCGCCAAAACGCACGGATGCTCCGGCCTCACAGCCCATGGTCAAAAAGCCCCGCAAGGAACCGGGCGCTCAGACCGGAACCAAGTTTAGCTATGGCGAGCACGTGGCCGAGGTGTTGGCGACCGCAAGCCCGACGCTTGCTCGCGCTGTAGAGATCGACGAGGCCCGCGACGCTTTGGGGCGCATGGACACGCGTGTCGTGTGCATCCACGGGGAGCCCGGCGTAGGAAAAACGCAGCTGCTCAAGGGCCTGGCCGCATCGCTGCGCGAGGAGTCGCCGGCGCGTGTGCTCGCATGGATAGACGCAAGCCGCTTGCTGGCAGGCGCCGTGGGGCGCGGGCAGCTCAGCGAGCGTGTCGCAAAGACGGAGTCCGAAGTGCTCAAGCTCGCCGACTTTGGCGCAGTTATTTTTGTGGACCAGGCCGACGCACTTTTGGCCACCGATGACGAGTTCAGTGGCGCGCTGCGGGCCAGCACAAGCAAGGTGCATTGGGTGCTTGGCGTGGGCGACACGGCACGCGTGATGTGGGGGGCGCGCGAGCCCTCGGCTGCGGGGTGGTGTAGCGATCTGAGGCTGGAGCGCCTCGGCCGAACCGCCGCTGTGTCGGTGGTTGAAGCCGCGGCCGAGCGCTACGCCGCACACCACAAGGTGTGCTATGCACCTGATTCGGCGCCCGCGCTTGTCTCCTGGGTGTCTCGCTACTTGGGTGACGCCGCGCCCCCTGGGCCCGCCCTCGAGGCCTTGGACTTGGCCGGCGCCAGGGCGCGTCGCAAGGAAACCGCTCAGGTGGAACTGCAAGATTTGGCGGAGCTCGTTTCCAAGAAGTGTGGAGTTCCCGCTGAGCGCTTGCTGGAGGCCGACGACGCCCGCATGGCGCGCTTGGAGACGGCGCTGTCGGAGCGTGTAGTCGGCCACAAAGATGCGCTCGCACGCATCGCGCGCGTGGTGCGCAGGCGGGCCTCAGGCTTTGGGGCTGGGCGTCCCGTGGGCAGCTTCCTACTTTTGGGTCCGACGGGTGTGGGCAAGACCGAGACGGCCAAGGCGCTGGCCTACGCACTCTTCGACAGCGAGTCGTCGGTGTGCCGGTTCGATATGTCCGAGTTCTCCGAGAGCCACGCTGTGGCCCGCCTGCTGGGTGCGCCTCCCGGGTATGTGGGGCACGACGCCGGGGGGCAGCTCACTGAAACGCTGCGCAAAAAACCTTATCAAGTGGTGCTGTTCGACGAAATCGAGAAGGCCCACGCTGACGTGCTTTTGGCGCTGCTTCAGGTGCTTGACGAGGGCCGCATGACCGACGGGCGGGGCCGCACAATTGACATGCGCGGCGCGGTGTTCGTGCTTACCAGCAACCTGGGATCAAGTGTGTACTCTGCACCAAAGTCGCGAAAATTAGGCTTTGCGACGGAGGCCTCCGAGGCGACAAGCAAGCGCAGCGACAGCGTACTCGCGGCGGCCAAGTCCGCGTTGGCGCCAGAGTTCTACAATCGCTTGGATGAGGTGCTCGTGTACGAACCTCTGACACGCGCAGAGGTGCGCCAAATCGCGGCAGGCATGGTGGCCAAGCTAGGCGGCGAACTCCTCGCCTCCAAAGGTGTGGGGCTTGTGGTCTCCGAGCTTGCACTGGACGCGGTGCTCGATGCCGGTGGGGTAGACTTGAGCATGGGCGCGCGCCCTGTGCGTCGCGCACTGCAGCGCGAGGTGGAGGGCCGCATCGCGGAGCTGGTTGTGGCGGGCGCGGCGCGCCGCGGTGACACTGTGCGCGTGGAGGTCAACCACGCGGGACAGCTCGGGTTCTTCGTTGATCAGAATGAGGGCTCAAATCCCTCGTCGTTTGCCGGCGTTGCACGCAACGCGGCTCGGTAGCGCTCTCGGCGTACCGGGTCGCGCAAGATGGCGTAGGCCTCATCAAGCACCTCCCGCAAACCCCGCAGCGCCTCCATGTCGGAGGGCTGCGCGTGTTTGCACGTCTTCGCATCAAAGTCGCGCCGCGTGCGCGCATAGGCCTCGCGCAGCGCGCCCGCCGGCGCATCCAGCCCCAACCCCAGAATCGCAAAATAGTCGCCCACATCCCCCAACGCACACTGCCGTGCAAAACGCTCACGCCACGCACGTGCGTCGTCCTGCGCTGACGTGTCGGGCGCCCCAAGTCGCAGGACCAGCGCCGCCCGCAACGTGGTCTCGCCGGCCTCGCCTCCGCTCATATCCAATGTGGCCACGACCGGTAGGCGTGGGTGCATCTCTTCGCTCACAAGCCAGGCGCGCGCCTCGGCACAAACCTGAGGGGCAAGCGCCAGAAGCACAGGCGTGCGAATGGCGCCGCGCCAGCGCAAATAAACTTCAAGTTCCGGCAGTGTGTCTGTGTCTCCCAGCAGCATCAGCACAAGCGCCGGGGGCGGCGCCGCATCAAAGTCGGGGAATGGCTCCTCGACCAAAACCTCCCACTCC
>JAYWGI010000043.1:0-3381 GCA_043779025.1 Myxococcales bacterium | reverse complement strand
AGACGGGCCAGCTTTCGTTCGGAGATGCCTTTGAGCCCGACGACGTGCAAAGCGGAACGATCTACGTGCTGCGTTCGCTGTCCGACCACCCGTTCGTGTCCGAGAATCGAGATGACATTCACAAGATTGGCGTTACGGGCGGCAAGGTGGAGACGCGCATTGCGGGCGCCGAGAACGACGCCACCTATCTGCTCGCGAAGGTTGAGGTCGTTGCAACCTACAAGCTTGCGGGCATCAACCGCACGCGGATGGAAGCGCTCTTTCACAAGCTTTTCGCGAACGCTCGTTTAGATATCATCCTCAATGATCGGTTCGGGCGGCCTGTTCAGCCCAAAGAGTGGTTCCTGGTTCCGCTGGCCGCGATCGACGAGGCCGTCAAACGCATTCAAGACGGGACGATCACGAGCTATGTCTACGAGCCCACAGATGCGCGTTTGGTGAAGAAGACGCTGCCACCGCGTGCGAAGCGTGCAAAGTAGGGCCGCGTGGGGGTAAGGACAACCAGCGTATCGCCGCCTGAGTTATCGCCAAGAGCTGTGCGGCGCGCCTTACCGGCAAAAAGGGAAGCGAGGGCCATGTCCAAGGACGCGGCCCTCGCTCTCTTGGCTTTCGTGCCGGCCCCTACGGCGAAGCCATCACGCCACTCGCCAGCGACACCGTTCCAGAGGTGTCGAACGAATTGGCGCCAATCTTCCAAACGCCCGAGGCGGTGCGCTCGTCGTATACAATCTGAAAAGTCGTCCCAGACCCTCCAATTCCCGAGGTTTGCCGGTTTCCTGCGCCCCCCACGGCAAACATGGGAGCCACGAAGTTCATGTACGGCGAGGTGTTGCTGGTCGTAAAGAGGCGCGCGTTGATGCTCCCTGGCGCCCCTGCATTCGTGAGTGTCACCGCACAACTCGAGCCCAAGGTGGTCGCCACGCACGCGAGCACGGGGTAGTCCTGATCGGAAGCGGCAGCTGAAACGTCTGTCCCCGTGCCGCCGGCGTTGCTTGTCATCGCACAACCACCAAAGTTGGCGGCGTAGTTGATGCGTCGGATGCGCACGTCGCGGTTGCCGGCGCGGTCCGTGACGTACGTCACATAGGCTACCCCGGTATTGCCATTCCAGATCACATTGGGCGACATCTGATTGCCGGTCTCGGAGAAAGCAAACCCTCCGGTGAGCGCGCCTGCCGTTGCGATTGTTGGCAAAAAGTCGATCGTACATCCCCCCGGCGCCATCACCGAACCGCGGGTCTTCGTCTGTCCCAAGCCATCGACGTCTTTCTCCCACACGGTGATAAAGTTGTTCGTGTCGGCCGCCGTAGAAGGCGCATAGTTTTCGAGGGTGACATTTGCGACCGTCACGCCCACTTCCTGGGAACCACTTGATACATACACATAATTAAACGAGGGAGACCGAAACTGAAAATCCGATGTCCAAGCCTCCGAACGGCTGTTGCCCGTGATGGCACCCCAGACCACGTTGCAATGTCCTGTCGTGTTGACCGTTTTAAACAAGCACGCGACCTTGGGACTGTACTGAGCAAAGGTATTGTCCGGGGCGCGGCCCGAAGAAATGTAAGTGTCCGCAATGCGGAGTGTACCGGCCGTCGTCACGTTGGTCATGTACGTTTGCGCGCGCGCACCGCGCATGTCGCGCCAGACGACCATGAAGCTGCTTGTGGCGCGATCGTAGGTCACGTTGGGTTCATATTGTGCGCCCGCGCCCGTTGAGGGAACCACCGTCGTGAATGTGCCCGGTGTGCCCGACCACAATCTGCATTGAATTTTGGGTGTCGCAGCCACTGCGTAGTTTTCGTAGCAAGCGAGCGTTTCACCTGTGTGCGCGCTCGCGACCGACGAGGCGTAGTAATCTGTCCCCGACGTGTTGGAAGGCATAAAGAGCGGGTCCAGAATTGCTGGATACGTACTCGTCTCAAGCACGTCCGCGGGAACGCGCAGCTCAATCGCGTCGTCCACGAGCATGGGAACCAATGCTGTGCGCGTGCCATCGCCGCTCACCCAAGCGGTGCGCCCCACACGCAACCCAATCTGCGCAATAGGATCATAAAATAGCAGCCCTCCCCCCTCATCGACCGGGTTCATGGCCGTTGAGTAGGGCACACGCACCACCAAATCGGCACCTCCCGCAGGCTTGGTGGCAAACGCCCATGTTTGCTCCAACCCCTCGGGCTGTGCCTGGAGATTGGCCACAACACCGCTCTTGTAGACACGTTTAACGCCCCGCCCGGACGCTTCGTTTACACCGCCCTCGGCGAAATCTTTACCACCGCGTGAGATGCTCTCCTGGTGCAATTGAAGCTGCAGAGGAACAGAAGCGCGACTCGATGCATCTTGCACGGACACAGCCACCTCACCACCGTCTACCCGAGCGGTATATCCGGGCCCTGTGACGTCCGCGGTTTGCGCCCCGTCATGAAGGACAAACCTTGGTGGGCGCCGTGAAAGCCCCAACGACGCAAGCATGGGTGTACGAGGTAACGTGCTGGGCGATGCGCCGCCATGCGGGGCGGGTAGCTCGCCCGAACGCGGGTCGTCGACCGGCGTGTCCGCTTCTGTCGCCGAGGCCTCCGTGCCGCTCGCACACCCAACGACGAGGGACGCCAAAACGCCAAGGGCCACGTTTCGAACAAATGCGACTTTATACATTGATTCTCCCATTCCTGGCGCGCGGTCGACAACCACTACGCCTAAGCAAAGTGTGGCGTAGCGTCGGGAGCGCGCCAGAGTTCGCTCAAGCTGCGATGCAGTATCTTCCGCTATTTCGTGCGACACATGGAGCGAACGACACGGAGTGGCTTGAGCCTGTAAGCGCGAGCGCGTAGCTTGCTCGCAATCATGAGCGCTCCGCCGCTGCCCCTCGCCCCGTCGCGATGTTTCGTCGTTCTACCCGGTATGGAGGGTTCGGGTACCACCCAAGCACGCCTTGTGGACGCCCTTGCGCGGCACGGCGCGGTGCATGCCCTATCGTATCCGCCGGATCGGATTTGCTCCTATGACCAACTCGCGGCGGAGCTGTCCTGGCCTGCAGAGCGACACGTGATTGTGGCCTCTTCCTATGGTGGGCCACTTGCGCTCCGGATGGCGATCGCGGCCCCTGAGCGCGTGACGGCGGTCGTACTTTTGGGCAGCTTTGGGGCGGCGCCCGTTCCTTTTGGCCGCGCGCTGAGTCCGCTGGCGTCGCTTCTTTTTCGCAAGCCACCTCCTCGCTCCGGGGTCCAGCGGGCATTGGGCAAAGGTGCCGACACCGCGCTTGTAGACATCGCGCATGCGGCGGTGTCGCGCCCCTTGGCGAGCGTCATGCAAGCCCGCTTGCGCGAGGTGCTGCGGGTAGACCTTCGGGACGCGCTCGCCGAATTGAAACAGCCCGTGCTG
>JAYWGI010000042.1:0-3387 GCA_043779025.1 Myxococcales bacterium | reverse complement strand
GAGTTGCTCGCCGACCAGCATGAGGGTCTCGGCCGCCATACGGCAGGCTACACGCATGTGTTCGATGTCTTTGGGGCTCTTGATCTCGGCGCGCATGAGCCTTCCCAGTAGCACAGGCTCATGCGACCTGCTCCCCTAGAGCGCTCTAGCTGCGGGCGCGTTGGGCGGCGATAGCCATACGCACTTCGTTGGTGTCGGGTTCAAGGCGCACATGAAGCACCATCGTCTCGTTCACCACGAACTCCTTCACGAATACAATCAGCGGCTTTGCAAGCAGCGGGCTGTTGGGTACGTCGAGCAGCTTGTTGTAAGCGTTCTCGGGCGAGAGCTGCACTTGGAAGGTCGCCGGGGCGGTGAGCTTTCCGGCAATCTTCTCCAGCGTGCGAAAGGTAATGAGGTGGCCACCTGCGGGGGGCGATTCCGTCGTTACCAAGCGCGCGCTGACAATGTAGTCGGCCTGCTGCGCACGTGCGCCAAAGGCGCTGTCACGGCCCGGGGCATCCGACGATGCGCCCGGAAACCCTGCCGCCGATGAGGCAACTGAGTCGTCGAAAACGGTGACGATCGTGCCTTCGTAGGCAGGCGTTCCCCTGCGAATGGGCGCTGCTGAGGGCTTTGGGGGTTCGCAGCCAGCACACAGCAAGACCGTGAGGCCGAGAATGCTGATGCTCAGGTTGCGACTGTACACGCTGAGGACTCTACACACACACACCGTGGGAGGCAATTGACCGCTTTGGGGCCGTGCAAAAGTTTGGCCATTGGCACAATTGTTGTAGGGTTTGGAGTGCGAACCCAATGTGCCGTTTTGTTGCCTCCGTCTCGAACTCCGCCAAGCCGCAACACGGTGTGCTTCGAGACGCGCCCAAGAGTTTGAGGGCGCTGTCCCCACAGCATGCTGACGGTTGGGGCTTGGCAGTGTACGGCGCGGCCCAAGGGTGGGAGCTCTACAAGGGTCTGGACGCGGCGCACGCAGATCCGCGTTACACACAACTCACCGGGTGCATTCAGGGCAGCACCGTCATTGGGCACATTCGCCAAAAGACGGTGGGCGACACGTCCACCGACAACACGCACCCTTTTGAATCTGAAGGTTGGGTGTTTGCCCACAATGGCACCGTGAGCGCCCTCGCTTGGTTGCTCGATCGCTGCTGCCCCGTGCGCCGCAGCCAGGTAAAGGGCAGCACCGACAGCGAGCTTTTGTTTCAAGCCTTGCTCGGTACATGGGCCCGCGCCGGCTTGCTTCATGAGGCAAGCGAGGCGCGCGATGCGACGCTGGCGCGCACCTGCGGTGAGTGGCGCAGCCTGGGAGGGTTTGGAAGTTTCAACTTCGTGCTCTCCGACGGACAGACGAGTTACATCCACCGACGCGGGCGATCATTGTATTGTGCACGCGACGAGAATGAGGTGCTTTTTGCCTCAGAAGCGAGCGATGAAGGACACGCCTGGCAAGAAGTCCCCGACGGAACCTTGTGGAAGGTGAGCCGCCACGAGGAGCGTCTGGTCTTGCGCTCTGTGGGCGAAGTGCCTCCTGACTCGACCTTCACCTTAGGCGGCTAGCGAGCTCTAAGCGGTTAGGCCTAGGCGCCGCAGCATGGCGCTTGGGTCGACATCTCGGCCCACGAACTGCTTGTAGAGTGCATCCGGTGCGGCTGCGTCGCCGCGGGACAGCAACTGAGTTCGGAAACGCATGCCCACTTCGCGGGAGAAGACGCCTTCGCGTTCAAACACAGTGAACGCATCGGCGTCGAGCGCCTCGGCCCATTGGTAGCTGTAGTAGCCGGACGCGTAGCCCACGGGGCTCGAGAACAGATGCGAGAAGCTCGCGATCATCGCGTAGTTGGCGGGCAGCGGCGCCGCTGCAAAGGGCGCCATCAGGCCGCGCGCTTCGGCTACGATATCGCGCGGGCCTGCGCTCGCCGTGCGCGCATGCAGCGTGAGGTCGAGCGTGGAGAAGCCCAACTGACGCATGAGGTGGTTGGCACTTCGGAAGGTGCGCGACGCCGACATCCGGCCAAGGAGCGATTCCGGAATGCTCTCACCCGTGTTCACATGTTTGGCAAACTCCGCCAAAAACTCTGGCCGCCACGACCAATTCTCCATGATCTGCGAGGGCAGCTCCACAAAGTCCCAAGCCACCCGCGTTCCCGCCAAGGAACGCACGCGCACCGTGCAGAGCAAGTGATGCAGCAGGTGCCCAAACTCATGAAACACGGTTTGCACCTCGCGGTGCGTGAGCAAGCTATGCCCCTGCTCGTTGGGCGGAGTCATGTTGCCGGCCACCAAGCCTACAGAGACGCGCTCACCGGGGATTCCGTCGATGAGACCTTGCATCCAGGCGCCGTCACGCTTGCCTTCGCGGGGAAAGAAGTCCGTGTAAAATGCACCCACAACCTCGCCATGTTCCAAGAGCTCATAGCTGTCGACGCCCGGGGCCCAGGCTGGGAGCGCCGCCTTGCGTACGCTCATGCCATAGAGGCGTTCTATCAGCGAAAACACACCTCCAAGCACACGGGAGAGCTCGAAGTAGGGGCGCAGTGCCTCGTCGTCCATGTCGTATTGCGCCTTGCGCAACGATTCGGCGTAATAGCCCACATCCCAGGGCTCAAGCGCGAACGAAGGGCCCTCCGTAGTCTGCGCGTGCGCGAGCAGTGCCGCGTTCTCGGCAACAAACGCAGGCCTCGCTTGCTCCGCCAAACGGGTGACAAAGTCGTGCGCGCGCGCTGGCGTTCCGGCCATGCGATCCTCGAGCACCAGCGCGCCGAAGTCCGCGTATCCAAGCACGCGAGCTTTGGCGTCACGTAGCTCAAGGATACGCGCCAGCAAGTCCCTGTTGCTGGTGCTGCCCTCGGTGGCGCGGGTGTTGAACGCCGTGGAGAGCTCCTTGCGCAGGGCGCGGTCGTGCACGTAGGCGAGCACGGGCTGCACGCAGGGCGCGGAGAGCGTCAGGATGGAGCCCTCTTTGCCGGCGGCTTCGGCCTTCTTCTTGGCGACGCTCAGCGCGCCCTCCGGCAAGCCCGCAAGCCGCGACAGGTCGGCGACGTGCAGCTCGTAGGCACCGGTGGCATCCACCACGTTTTGAGAAAAGCGAATGGTGATTTCGGTGAGCTCCTTGTCGATCGCCTCAAGCGCACGCTTGTCGCTGTCGCCAAGCTCTGCGCCTTGGCGCTTGAACTCGTCGCGTGTCTTTTGGGTGTGGCGCAGCTCTTCCGGCTTGTTGGCAAGCGCGGCCAAATCGATGGCTTTGACCGCAGCGTAGAGGGCTGGGCGCAAAATAAGCGATGTGTAAAATGCACCCACCTCCGGCTGCACGCGGCCATACGCTTCCCGCAGTGAGGGGCTGCCCACGGTGGACTCCAGGTGCCCGAGCACGCTGGACCACAACTCTAA
>JAYWGI010000041.1:0-9828 GCA_043779025.1 Myxococcales bacterium | reverse complement strand
GCGCCATGCGGGCGACGTGGAGTGTAGCGCCGCCCACGAGCGCAACATCCGTGCCATCCGAAAAACGGATATGTGTAGAGCTCATGTGTTCCGCTTGCATCGATTCGCCCGTCGCGACATGCCGGCGGGTACGGGCATCCACGCGCTCAGCCGTGAGCTGCAGCGGCGTAGGAATGACGGTGCTGCTGCGCTCAGCCGCTAGCGCTGTGTGTTCATCGGATGCCGTGCGGGGAATGTTCTTCAGCGCCAGGAGCGCGGCCGCGGCGACGGCAAGTGCGCTCGATGCAACGGCCCACACCGCACGCTTTGACGCTGCTCTTTGCCGTAGAAGAGAGGGCACCACGGTGCCTTCCGCGTTCACCATCGCCGCGAATGCACGTCGTGCCCGTGCGCGACTCAGATCACTCATCTGCGCGTCTATTTGGTCCGCCGCGGCAACCACAGCGGCCCGGATTTGCACGTCTTTTTTCGCGCTCATGGCGTCTCCTTGCGCTGTGTCATCGCGTTGCTCCATGCCTCGAGGCGGGCGTCGGCGGCGGCCATTTCAAAAAAGATGTGTTCTGCACGCACAAGGTGTCGCTTAAGTGTGGCGAGCGATACGCCGCGTAGCTCCGCAAGCTCCGTGAGCTCCAGCGTTGAGAGCCAGCGCAGCAGCACCAAATCGGCATCGCTCTCGCTCATGCGCGCACAGATCTCGAACACGGCGTGCACCGCTTCTCGCGCTTCCACGCTCGCCCCCGGTGCAATGCTCACTGGGGCCGCACCTTCGTCCAATTCGGGCTGCCAGTGTGGTCTGCGGGCGGCGCGCCGTTGCTCGCGGGCAACGTTGGCGGCGACCCCCAACATCCACGCGCGCACTTTGTCATTGGGGAGCAATGTGCCGAGCTTGCTCCACGCCCGCGCAAAGGTTTCGGATACGGCGTCGTCCCAGCTACTCGGGTACGGGAGCGTCTTGCAGACCACGCGCTCTACGTCGCCCACGAAGCGGTCGAAGAAGGCCTCTGCGGCACGTGGGTCTTCGTCTCGTACGCGCTGCACGAGCTCCCAATCGCCAAGCGCAGCCATCGTATGCGTGTGGGATGCGTGCGATGGCTTGCCAAAGAGAGCGTGTAGAACGGTGGGCATTGCGTAGAAGAGGCTAGCGCTCTGCGCGGTAGGCGAGACGGGCAGCCGTGGCGCCTTCGAATAGGTAGAGGCCGTGGCGCTCAAAAACGTTCGGTGACCCTACTGTGTCGGGAATGACAGTCGCATCGAAACGCGCGGCCACGAAGCCCCCGTCGGTAGCAATGACGATGTGCCAGCGTTGCTGGCGGGGGAGTGTCACCGCAGCGAGCACGATATCCTTTTGCGCGCCGCGAAGCGCCATGTCGGTACGAGTCACCATCGCGCTGCCGTCGTAAGCGCCGGTCCATTCGAAACGGTGTAGGACCCCTGTCATGCTTGCGCCGGTGCCGTTCTGAATCACGGTCACAAGAAACGCGCATTGCCGCTGGGAGCCAGCGGAGCACGGCCCGGTTGCTAGGTTGCTGGCCCCCACGACCTCGCCCAAGGAAATCCTCTGTTGTTCTGAAGTGGTGCGTGAGTGAACGATCAGGCCATTCGGCCGTGAGAAGGTGATTGCAGGCGGAACTTGCGCCGTGTTGATTCCTGCGGCATCTCGATCCACCCGAAACATTGCGGCCGTGCGAAGGGACGATGCCAGCGCGCTGGCTCCGCCATCGATCGAGTGGTTCAGCCGTGTGTGTGCCGCATCGCCATCATGCGACACAAACATTGTCCCAGAGGTATCGCTCACGGTCACAGTGGCCCAACTCCCTGGCGCCGCGTTGGCTGCACCCACGAGCGTCGCCTCCGGTCTGGCTCCATCCGTGATGGCCGGTACAGCAACGCCCGCAAGTGGGGTGCCGTAGTCCCCAACTGGAGTCGCCGTGAGGCTCCTAAGGAGGATACGAGACTTGGCCCCGACGGCCGCGTCGAGAAACAAGGTTGCACTGAGCCCCTCGTCCTGCACGTACGCGGCGGCGCTGGGGTCTACCGATGTCGTTTCGCCCAGCGCGAGTTTGGAATACGTCGCGCCCCTACTTCCTTCGACGATCAAGTCGCTGTAGGTGGAGAGAAACAGGCTCCGGCCCTCCACCGTGGCCGCGCTCGCCTCCACCGTTGATGGGTACCGCGGGACCGTGCGAGGCCATGTCGCTACGGGAGGACGGAGCGCCATGGTTGAGTCCCCTGAGCGGAACGTTGTTTCGCGAATCTCAAACGCGGTCCCGGCTTCGTTCACATCGCCCTCATAGATATCGACCAACGGGCATGCGGGCGTCGTTGCATCGCAGGTGGGATATGCACGAACGCGCAGGGCCACACGCTGCGCGAGCGGATCTTCCAGGGAGGGGGCTGGAATTTTCTCGCCCACCGTGATGGTGCTGAAGCAGCCGGTCGCGGCAAGCACCAAAGCCAAAGAAGGAAGAGCGTAGCGATGTTTCATAGACCTACATGGCGCGACTAGCGGCTCACGGCTCAGCGCGCGCGAAAATAGTTTGCGATGCTCACTCAGCGCGCAAAAACTCAGCGTAGCGAATCAACCCCTCGAGCTCCGTGTATCTTACAATCACGGTACCGCCGCTCTGCACGCCTGTCGCGCCGTGTACGCGCGACCAGCGCTCGCGTTCTACGCTGTGTGGTCCTAGCACCATGCGCGCGTCAACCGTGGCCGTCACATCCGTGTGTTCTGCAAACATCTGCGTGTAGCGCGCACGAAACGCGGCCATCCCTTGCAGGTTGACTGCGCCCGTGTGGTCCAAGACCTCGATGTGCTCATGGTAGCAGGCGCAGAATGCCTCGACGTCGGCGCGGTTGTAGGCCGCAAGCTGCGCCAGCGAGAGCGCTTCAATGAGGGAGTGGGGTTGGGTCACCGGTTGCTTCTACCCCGCTTGCCAGCTCCTGGGCAGCTCCTGGCGCGGGAATCATCGTGGCGCTAGAGATGCGCAGCAGGCCCATCGCTTGCATCAACTTGGCGATCCCAAAGCCTGGGTCTACCTCCCATGCGGTGTACGAGAACTTGGCGGAGGCTGGGTAGCGGTGGTGGTTGTTCTGAAAGCCCTCGCCCATCACAAGCCACGCCACAGGGTGGTTGTTTCGTGAGTCGTCGGGCGTTTCAAAGTTGCGGCCGCCTACTGCATGGCCAAAAGCATTCACAAGGCCGCCCTGCACCGGGTGGCTCATCATCCCGAAAAAGTAGGCGGCTGCGAGCAGCCACAAATGTGCCCCAAAACCGAGGCTCAGCCCCACGGCCGCATGCAAGACGTAAGGCAAGTACCAACGCCCGGAGCGGTTGAGCCAGCTGAGCTCAAAGTCCAAATCGTGTGCGTACTGCACGTATTTCGGGTCCTTGCGCTTGAGCCCGCGGATCACGCGCTGATAGCTGCGGAGCTGCTCCATGGCGATGCCAAGCAGACCGACGTTGCGCGGCGAGTGTGGGTCGTCGGGCGTGTCGCTAAAGGCATGGTGCCGCCTGTGCATCACCACCCAGGCTTTTGGGTCGAGGCCTGTAAGCCAGTTGCCCGCGACGATGAACACCTGCCGGAGTCGCGGGTGCAGCTGCAAGGCGCCGTGGGCCAAGCCGCGGTGATAGCCCACGGTGATGGTCGTGATGTTGAGCATGTAGGCTGCAAGAAAAACCAGGGTGCAACTGATGAGGTACATGGGGCACACTCCTTTAGTGAGTCGCAGCGCAACACGAGAGCCGTATTGGTCTACGTATGAGTAACTTACTGCACGGTAGTTTACCGTCAAGTAACTTACTTTTCGGAAAGTATTGTTGGTTCAAATGACTTCCCCCCAAGCAAAGAAAACCAAGCTTTCTGCGGCTGAGCGCCGCGCGCAGCTGCTCCTGGTGGGGCGGGCCGTCTTTGCCAAGTACGGCTACGAGGCCACCTCGATGGATGAGATCGCGCAGGACGCCGGCGTCTCAAAACCGCTTATTTATGAGCATTTCGGGGGCAAAGAGGGGCTTTACGCCGTGATCGTAGACCGCGAGACGGAGGCACTCATTGCCCGCATCTTTGGGAGCATCTCCAAAGGCTCACCCCGTGCGCGGTGGGAGGGTGCGGTGCTCGCGATGATGCACTACGCCGCCGAACAGCCCGACGGTTTTGCCGTGCTCACGCGCGACCCGCCCAACGGCAGGCCCGGGCGCGGCATCACTACCGTCATTGGCGAGACAGGCGATCACCTGCGCAGCATCTTTGAGCAAGCGTTTGAGCACGCGGGGTTCGAGCCCACGTTCTCCCTGCTCTACGCACACGCGCTCATCGGCATGGTGGTGCAAGCCACGCAATGGTGGGTCGAGAACCAAGACATGCCGATGGAGGAAGCCGCGCGCCACGTGGCTGCTATCAGCTGGATGGGGCTCCGCCACTTGCCAAAGAAGCCGGTACTGTTGTCGAAGCAGTAAAGCGATCGAATCAGTTTGGTAGACGATTTGCGGGCCACGCAGCGCCCTTGTGGTCTACACCGCGCCGTTATGTCGCTCCAGTGGTTTCCGGGACACATGGTCAAGGCGCGTCGACAAATGGCCGAACGCATGCCAGCGCAGGACATGATTATCGAAGTGCTGGATGCGCGCGTGCCCGGCGCGAGCTGCAATCCGTTGGTGACCGAGTTGCGCGGTCAGAAGCCCTGTCTCAAGGTGCTTTCCAAGAGCGACTTGGCGGATCCCAAGATCACCAAGATGTGGCTCGACTACTTCGAGCGCACGGGCAAAGGCCGGGTGCTCGCAGTCGCCATCACGACCGAGAAGGCCGCTGAAACCCGCGCCAAAGTGGGCGCTCTGTGCGCCAAGTTGATCCCCTCACACCCCAATCGGCCGCGCCGCGTGATGATCGTGGGCGTACCCAATGTGGGCAAGAGTACGCTCATCAACACGCTCGCCATTCGGCACATTGCAGCCGTGGGCGACAAGCCCGCAGTGACCAAGGCGCAGCAGCAGGTCATCCTCAAAGACGGCACGGTACTTCGCGACAACCCCGGCGTGATGTGGCCCAAGATTGAAGACGAGGAGTTGGCGTACCGCTTGGCGTTTGCGGGTTCGATCCCCGACACGGCTCTCTACTACGAGCCGCTTGGTAGGTTTGGTGCTGCATTTTTGCTCGCGAATTATCCCGAAGGGTTGCTTGCAAGATACAAGCTCTCGGAGCTACCTCCCACCCCAGATGATTTGCTGGAGGCCATCGGGCGCAAGCGAGGCGGTCTCAAGGCCGGCGGCGTGGTGGACTTTCAGAAGGCCTGCGAAGTGCTTGTGCACGACTTTCGCGGCGGCTTGCTCGGGCGGATCACGCTCGAGAAGCCTCCTGTATAGTGCATCTACTCGCTGGCCCAGCTGAGCGTGTAGATCTTCTCCACGTCGGGGTGCAGTGAGTGACTGACGGGACAATGCGACATCACGCGCTCAATCACGCCGCCTACGTCGCGGCTCGCGGGCACCGGCAGCGTGATGTGCAGCGTGAGCTTGGCGATGCGCCTTGGGGCGCTTGTGGTCATCTCCTTGTCGACTGTGGCCGTCGCGCCCTTCAGTTCGACTTTATGGCGGTTGGCGACGATGGCCATGGTGGTGAGTACGCAGGTGGCCCAAGCGGTGGCCACCAAGTCGGTGGGCGAGAAGGCTTCACCGCGGCCCTGATTGTCCGTTGGCGCGTCGGTTTGTAGCTGAGTGCCGGAGGGCGCATGCACGGCCTCGCAGCGTAAATCTCCGGTGTACACGAGGGTGGCACGTACGCTGTGTGTAGTCATGGGTAGGAGCATATCCTAGCCATTGCCAGCTCGCACGGAGACTCGCTTGCCGTCCGTGCTACCCTACGCGTCGTGAACCAAATTTTTTCAAGGCGGTTAGGGTTTGCGTTGGGCTGTGTGGTGGTGTCGTTTGCCGTGGCGGCGAGTGGCTGCGCCGCCGAGGCAGCACTTGATGAAGAAGACTCGGCCTACTTCGAAGACATCGACGACGCGCTGATCGTTCGCGTCGGTGGCCGTGTTGACCCCACCTATGTGCTCGACGATGAAAACCTCGAAGGCGATCAGGACATCGGGGTCGACCAGGTGCAGGCGTTGCTTGATGAGGGCAAGAGCAGTTTGAGGGACTACTCGGTGGGCTCGCGTAGCGCGGCACAGGTCATCGTGGACGAGGCCAAGGCCAAGCGTATCTCGCCTGCGTATGTTTTGGCGCGGCTTCAGACCGAGCAGGGATTGGTGTTTGCACCCAAGTCTGCGTCGACGGTGAACCGAGCCATCGCCAAAGCGATGGGCTGCGGGTGCCCGGACTACGCGCCATGTAGCCGATCGAATGCGGGGTTCGAGGGCCAAATCGTGTGCGGCACAAACCTCGTGCGCGTGTATTTGGACAACCTTGATGCGAGCAAAACGACGGTTGGCGGAACCACTTACGTTCAGCCGGCCGAATGGAAGGTGGGCAGGACCACGCGCACGCTCGATGGTTGCTCGATTCGCCCCAAGAATCGCGCGACGGCTGCGCTGTACACTTACACGCCCTGGGTAGGACAATCCTCCACAGGCTCGTGTGGCGCCCGACGGGTCATGGGGACCAGTGGTCTCGCTATCCAGTATAAAAAAGTGAAGCTGAACCTGGCAGCTCTAGCCACCGCCCAGTAGGAAATCCGCGCCCCTGCGTGCCAGCTATCGTGCTACACCGCCAGATATGAGTCCAAGTCGCTTTGCGGTTTCGGTACTGGTTTTCGTCATGACTGGTTTGCAACTTTCGTGCGGTCGCTCGGCCACACGTGACGACTGCGATGCCATGCTCAAGAAGCATGTTGAGCTTAAGCTCGCGGACGAAAGCAACGCGGCGCTCCGTGCTCAGAAAACTGCAGACTACACGCAGATGCTTCGCGGCCAGGTAGACGCCTGCGTCGGGCGCAAGCTTACCGATAGCTACCTCAGTTGTGTGAAGAGCGCCGCGAGTGAGAGCGCGCTCAAAGCGTGTCGAAAGGACTGAACGTACGTCATGCAAAAAGTCACAGTTTATGTCACCAACTACTGCCCTTATTGCGTCAAAGCCAAAGCGCTGCTGACAAAGCGCGGCATTGAGTTCGATGTGGTCGATGTCACGAACGACCAAGCCAAACGCGATTGGCTGGTCAAGGCCTCGGGTATGCGTACCGTGCCGCAGATATTTATTGGCGAAGAGTCTGTAGGTGGCAGCGACGACATCTACGCGCTCGATGCCGCCGGCAAGCTTCTGCCCAAAGTGTTGGGGTAAGAAGCACTCCTCAGTTTGGGATTGGAACCCACGCGACGTAGTGTGCCGCACGTCCAGGGCACTTGGTCGCCAGCTTTTCGCCGAGCCAATCTAGTTCCATGTACATTGCACCCACGTCTGCACTCGCCGCTACGTTTGCGAATGCCGGCTTGCAACCCTTGGGCAGCTTTTTGCCTAGCCACGAGGAGATATCCTTCTCATATGCCGCTCGGCCATCGCGAGTCGCAACCTTGAGCAGCGTCAGGCCCCCCACCATGACGCTGCTCATGGTGAGGTCGTCCACGTAGATGGGGCTGTTGTAGACAGCCGTCGGATTGTGGCCGTCATCGCTTTGCTGCAGAGCGCGCCACGCGGTAGCGGCCATTGCGGCGTTGGCGCGTCCGACCGCGGCCGTGGTGGCCTCGGCCTTGGTTTTCGGAGAGCGCAGGGCGAACGTCTTGGCTGGAGTGAGCGCTGGGAGGTTGTAGATCACCAGGTCAACGGTGTGGCTCGTGGCGCCTTGAAACCGCTCGACCGCATTGCCGCCGATGCGCAGGGCAACGAGTGCGCGGCCGTCGCGCGTCACTGCGGGCAAATCGCGCGCGCGCAGAACCAGCTCGCCATCCCGGTCACTCAGTTGCAGCTGAGGAGACCATTGCGCGGTCGTCTCCACGAGCGTCTGGTCTCGCAACAAGGTGTTGGTCGGCGGCTCCGCGTCGCGTGCCGCACGTTCGGGCTCGGGTTCGTCCTCGGGGTTTGGATTGCTGTTGAAGGAGCGGTCGCAACCCGACAGCGCGAGCATTAGCGCGCCAAAGCGCGCGATGCGAGCCGTGCGAGGCGTCATTTCGCCAAAGCCACTTCGCGCTCGATGATGCGCTTGAGAATCGCGGTGGCACAGGCATAGGTGCTGTCTACACCGAAATAGCTCAAGCTTTTGGAGAGCAGAGACTGCCTGCGCGAATAAGGCGTATCTGATGCGTAATGTAAAATGCCGACCTCAAAGGAGGTCGCTTTGGACAGCTGCACCAGTTCGCCCGTGGGTACGCGCGCAGGGTACACCAGCTCGTAGACGGCACTGAGGAACGGCCCGGCCTCCATCTCGAGCACCGTGTGCCCGGCGTGGTAGAACTCGTTCATGTACGATTTGTTCTGCAAAAAAGCTGACCGAACGGTGAGTGCGCGCTGGTTGTCAAACACGCTTCCGTGCCTCAAGTAGGGCGCCACATCGCCGGCAGAAAACGCGTTGTGAAACAGGAACGTGTTCTTCGAGTGCTCGTCGAACACATTGCCCGAGAGCATGACATCACCCACACGGCCATTGAGCGTCGCGGCTTTGCCAAGCACGTACACTCCGCGCAGTTCTCCCACGCCCTGGCCTACGCGGGACAGCAGGTGATAGGCCGCCATGCCGAGCGGGTAGTCGATGTTGATGATCACGGCGTCGCTTTGCGCCAGCTTCTCGATGCCCGGCACCCGCAGCGCCGGGTCCACGCGATCGGCGCGCACATGGCGTAGCTCTAAGGTTTGCGCAGGCACGTCCATCTTGCCCGGGGCCGGCACAAACGAGAAGCCGGACTCCTCTTCGTAGCGGCGCGTGGTGGCAAGGCGCTCCTCCTGAGGGCCATCGTGCAAGAACTGTCGCAGCAGGTAGTAGCGCATGCGCCGCAGCTCCTCGGTGTCGCCACGGGCTTCAGCGTCGCGGAACACGTCGGCCAGCCCCTCAGGGTTTTTACTTTTGGCGAAGTCGGCGATCTCTCTCTCGTGATCGGTTGCATACCCGCCAATGAGATTCACAAGCGCGTGCGTGTTTGACGAGACGAAATACACGGGGCGGCGCGGCGCGTTCATCGCCGAGCCTGGCGGTGCTGAGCGCGCGGGCTGGCCCTGCAAGTACACGGGCTCCACGCCGCCCCACCAGCGCTGCGCCGCGCGTTGGTACTGCGAGTACGAGGGCGCGAGCATGCGCAGTTGCAAACGTATGCGAGATGCACGCATTTTGACCACGCCGCGCTCAAAAGCTGCCGCGCCGCCAAAAGCCCCTTCGAGCTTCTCGAGATCGGGCGCGGAGAGGCCCAGAGCAGCGCCTAACGCTTCGCTCGTGGCTGGCCCCGGAGGCAGCGCACGCAAGAGCTCGTGCATCTTGTTCCACTCGATCTGGTAGGCCGTGATGATGGGCACAACGTCGTCTACGTCGCTCTCGCTGGCGATGAACACGGCGAGCGTGTGGGCGTTGTAGCGCGACGGGCGTCGGCGGCCGCGGGTCTTCACGGCGGGCCAAGCGCGCACCTCGTAGCCGTGCGCCTCGAAAAGTTCGTGCGATTGTGCGAGCACCACAAGCTCAGTGTCCACGATGTCGTCCGGCAAGCGCGCTGCGGCATAGGCAAAGGCCGAAAGATCGGGCTCGGGCAAGAGCGCGCCCGTGTGCAACGACGACTGAGAATACGCATGCGCTTCCTCAAACGCGCGCACCTCCACAATGCCTGTAGAGCGCAACAATGACTCGTAGGTGCGCACATACACGTCGAGCGCGGCGCTCCCTTCGGACGGGATTTCGCGCTTCATGCTGCACCCCACAACTTGGC
>JAYWGI010000040.1:0-3402 GCA_043779025.1 Myxococcales bacterium | reverse complement strand
CGTAATGCCCGTGCGGACTGCATGCAAGCTTCCTTCAAGCATCTGTATAGAACAAGGCAAAGACACGACGGGACGTCGGGCACCGCGCGAAACATGACTCGGATTGTGCGAGCTCTTTGTGCACTCGATCGAACAGGGCCGTCGGGGTCCTCTACGACGGCGCTCCGGGGTGTGTAGACGCAGCTGGCCGACGCCCTGTGCAACCAATCGCACATTACGTGCAGTGCGCATGCATGTACGAACCATCTGCTCACCCCATACCCAACAGGCGCTGCTCCAGCCGCTCGAGGATCAGCAACTGCGCGCGCGCTTGTTCCGCAAACGTGACGAACAACATGTCGCTACGAACGCCGAATGCGGGCCCCAATTCGAACGCGCGCAGTTCCTCCGGCATCGCGAGCACAAAGTCGCCGAACGAGCGCACATGCTGCAGCTGGTAGCCCCCAGCCTGCTCGATGGCCCGCGCCACGTCGGCATCGGAGCTACGCGCGCGGCGTGCTTTTTGTGCGGCAGCGGCCACCTGCTCCGATGTCCGGATGCGCTCGTCTAGATCCGCCAACACCCGCTGCACTTGCTTCATGGCACGGCGCAGAATGCGGATGGGGTTGGCCTTCGCGCGCAGGTCACGGCTCGCGCGCCCGTGCAGCATGGGTTTGTAGCTCGCAACGAAGTTGAGAACGAATACGAGCTCATCAAACGCGAACTCGGGAGCGCCCTGAACGAGGTGTGAAAGCAATCCCTCGAATCCCACCGTGGTCAACGAATGGCGTGGTGTTGTGCGGCCCTTCACACGCAACGCCTTCACCCACTGTGCGCCCACCAAGCGCAGCACGACGCGGCGAATTTGCGTCAGCTCGATGTGCTCGCCCGCACTGCGAAGATCGCGCTCCATCCAGTTGGCGAATAGAAAGAACAAATACTGCACGTCAGCCAGCCTGAATCCCTCGGGGAAGGCAGCATCGGCCGCGAGGATGGAAGCGCACAGCACGACCTCCTGCGAACCGGTGCGGCCAAAACGCGCGTGCAACGGAGAGATCATGCAGCGTGGTAGCGCGATTGAATGACAGTGTCACTTGCACTGCGCAAAACTCACCCTCGTTGCGCCTATGCTGCACTCTGATGCTTCAAGCTATCCAAAGAAACACGCGCAAGCGCGCTAGTGCGCGGTATCTCTCCTACAAGGAATGATCAAGATGACTCCCCGCATCCTCCGCACCCGAGGCATGGTCCTGTTCGTATTTGTCATTGCGCTTGAGGGTGCTGTCTTCAGTCTGCACCTGGGCGACAAGCTTATCCTTCATCCACACGTGGGCCCACTCGAGGCTCCTGGCGCACGCCGCATCGCGATCGCGAACGGCTCCGACGTCATCGAAGCATGGGAGGCTTCCAGCACCGAGGAGCGACCTCGGCTCTATGTCTTGCGGTTCTACGGCAACGCGGATCGCGCTGAACACCATGTGGCGAACGACGCGGCAATGCTCGCCCCGGCAGGTGCACTCCTTTGGGGCGTTAACTACCCAGGGTTCGGAGGGAGCACGGGGCCTGCCAGTCTGCGCGGCGCAGCAGATTCGGGCCTTGTCGCGTACGACGCGATCGCACAACACGCGGGCGGCGCGCCCATTGTCGTTTGGGGAACAAGCATCGGCACGACCGTCGCATTGCACGTGGCCGCAGAGCGACGTGTCTCTGCGGCTGTGCTGCAGGATGCTCCTCCGCTGCCGCAACTGATCCGCGGGACGCAGGGCTTGTGGAACGCGTGGCTCCTCGCGCTGCCCGTGTCTCTGCAAATCCCCTCGTCATTGAACAGCATCAAGAACGCCCACCGAAGCTCAGCCCCAGCGCTCTTTGTTACCTCAGGAGCCGACGAGATTGTTCCTCCGCGGTACCAGACGCTTGTGTACGATGCCTATGCCGGGAACAAGTCGCGCGCGACTATCGACTTCGCATACCACTGTGGAGCGCTTACGACCTCCGTTCAAGCACGTGTTCGGGAGCTGATAGCGGCGTCGGCGGAGCGCCCGTGAGGGCCCCGACGTCGTTGCACAGGGATCAAGACCGCCTCGCGCCGCGTGAGGGCCATATGTCGGTACGAGACGACGCAACGGGTGTCATCCGAGCGCGCGGGGCTCAGTGGTTCGCCTACGAGATTTAGAGCCGCGGAGGCCCGATCAAACCCAGTGCGCCCTCTCACGCATTCGAGTACAAAATGCACATGGTTGAGTCATGCATTCTGCCCACGTTCTACCTCGTCGCCCGCAGCAGCTCGGAGAGCGCCAGTACCACCAAGGTGTCGAATCCCAGCGCGGGCACCCGCAGCACCGTCGGCTGCACCGGGGCAGGCAACGAAGGCGCGCCGTTTTATTGAGAGAGTCATCGCCAATGACCGCCCCGCAGTCCCCCTCCCCACAAGCCCTTACCGACCTCGAAGCCATGCTCTTGCGTGAGCTGGCGCGCGAATGGAGGCGGCTGAACGAAAGCTATTTTAAAGCCAAAATGCGCTTGCCGATGCTGGAGCTCACGGACGCGTTCTTGCAGCTTGGCTCTTGGCAAACAGCAACGCGCACGCTTTGCTTGGCGCGCAAACTGATTCGCGAGCAACTGTGGCCGGTGGTTATGGACGTGATGAAGCACGAGATGGCGCACCAGTATGTGGCCGAGGTGTTGGGCGTGACGGGCGAGAGCGCGCATGGCCCCACATTCCGTGATGTATGCACGCGTTTGGGCATCGATGCGGCCTCGCGCGGTATGCCTCGTCCCGTGGGAGACGCCGAAACGGCCGACCCGGTGGGCGCCAAGGTGGCAAAGCTTTTGGCGCTCGCCGAAAGCCCCAACCCGCACGAGGCCGAGGCCGCAATGCTCGCCGCGCGGCGGCTCATGGAGAAGTACAATGTGCTACCCGCAGACAATGCAGAATACATCTATGCACTTTTGGGTGCTCCCGCAGCGCGCACGTGGGAGCATCAGCGGCGCGTGGGCGCCGTGCTCAGCACACACTTCTTTGTCGAAGTGATCTGGGTGCCCGTGTTTGACCCAAGCACGGGCAAACGCCTGCATGTGCTCGAGGCCTGCGGCAAGGCAACCAATGTAGAGGTGGCCTCCTATGTGCACGATTACCTGCATCGTGCAGCCAATGAGTTATGGCTCGAACACAAGAAACAAAAAGGAATCACTTCCGAGGCGGGGCGCCGCACGTTCTTGGCCGGCGTGATGGACGGCTTCGCCAAGAAGCTAGCCCGCGAAGCCAAAGGCCAGCGCGGTGTGACAAGCCTGGTGCTCGCGCGCGATGCGGCACTGGGGCAATACTACCGCGCGCGCCACCCCTACGTGCGCCAGGTTCGCTACGGAAGCACGGGCCCCGCGGACGCCATGAACGAAGGCCGCATCGCCGGCGCAAAGCTGGAG
>JAYWGI010000039.1:0-3409 GCA_043779025.1 Myxococcales bacterium | reverse complement strand
CACGCTGCTCCAAGAAGAAGCGCGTCGCGAGCTCGGCCGCGTATTCAGAGGCCATGTTGCCGTTGTTGGGTTGAAAGGCGTAGTAGGTGCCACCACGTACTTTCAGCGTGGTCGGCGCGTAGGGCGTGAGGCACGCCACATCGGTCTTGCAGCGAGCAAAAATACTCGTGACAATTGGGGCCAAGGTACGCAGCGACCAGCCGTCGTGCGTCTGATCGTTGAGATGAAAAATCTCGTGCACCAGCAGGTCACGCACGGCCGTTTGCGAGGTATTGAGCGACCCGTCCAGGTTGTACCCCACCTCCCAGTTGGAAGCGTAGGCCGAGGGCGTGCGGCGCTTCACGCTGCGCAAGAACTTCCATGCGATGGCGCGATGGCGATAGCGAATCGGCGCCGCACTCTTGGCATTCATGGCGGCCTCAAATGCGGTGAGCTCGCGACGCAGGCCGAGCACCCATTGGAGGTGCTTTAAGTCGCCAGGGCCCATCGGCCACGCTGGCACGATGTGAAGGGTGCCTCTGAAGCCTCCGTTCATAAAGTGGTCCTCTTCGACGCCTACGACATCGCCGTACTGGTCGTAGAGCTCCAGCACAACCCCCTGCGCCGTGGGGTTCTTCGCAAAGCGTGTACTTAGCAAGCATCGCAGGTCATCGACCGTGCAGATCGCGGGCGGCGACTCGGGCGCGGGGTACACAAGGCGCGCCGCACGGCCCGCGTCCACCTTCGGTCCAGCGGAGGCGAGCGCTGGCAACAGCAGAAGAGACCAGAGTCGTTGCAACATGACGGACGATCTGACGCGTTGCGCCACGCGGCGCAAGCATCGCCTCGCGGGACGCGCGGCGATGAGGCCATGTGCACGCGCGTGAATAAACGGAGTCGCGCGCGCGTAGCCACTTTGCCTGACGTATCGCGCAACCCGCGCGTGTAAGCGTGGCCTACTGATCCATGCGCGCTATCTTCCTCGCCTTCAATTTGGCAGTACTCTGCACGCTTGTTGCGGGCGCGGGTTGCGTCGTGCATGTGCCACCCCGGGGAGGGACAGCTACGGCGCGGGGAGGCCTGGACGGCCGCGGCATCGACCGCCAAGCGCTGGTGCGCCAAGTTGGCACCGACGCGGTCGTGTCTGCGCGCGTGGTGATCGGCGCTCCCGCGTCGATGTCCGGCAGCCAGGGCGAGGTTGAAGTGTTTGTTCGCTATGCGGTGGATCACGGGCCAACGCTAGTGTGGGCCTCCAAGTGCCGCTCCTACACGAGCTTGTCCGGCTCCCTCGACGCAGCCATTTCCGACGCGACGCGCTGTGCGCTCTCGCGCTCTCAGTACGTACGCTAGGCGCGGGTGTCGGCCGGGCCCTTGCGTGCCCGACCGATGGCGATGCTGCGCCGAAGCGCGCCGGCGAAGACCTTGAGCTGGTACGCGGTCTCGCTCAGGGACGAGCTGCCGTCGTTGCCGCGCCCACTGTACAAGTGCCCCTGTGCCGGTTTGAGTTGATGCAGGGGAAAATCACGCAAAAGTGCAACGAGCAGGCTCGCCATAAGCTCCATCGCCACGGGCTTTCCGATGCACATGCGCGGCCCCGCTGCGAACGGAATGGCGTGATACGGATTGCTCTTGGGCGACTTCAGCCAACGCTCCGGATCAACGCGTTGGTCTTGCTCAAACGTATCGAGTGAAATGAAGACCTGCGTGCCCGCGGCGATGTGCGTCCCGTGAGCGTTCAGATCACGTTGGAGCTCGCGCTCCAACATCGGGAACGGATGACGGAGTCGAATCGCCTCAAGCAAGAGACCCTCGATGCGCGCGCGGTCGTCTTGCTGGGCCCAGAGACGCACGCGCGCGGCAAGAGCGGCGTCGCGATCCAGCGCAGCAAACACAGCCACAAAAATGTCGCCTACATTGATGGCCGGAGAGATCAAGAACGGCTGCGCGAACACCGAGAGCCACGCTGCGGGATCAGCCTCGTACGTCTCCAGCCCCTCTTTGAATGACGACGACGCTACGAGCTCGTGAAGACGACGCCAGAAGGTCTGCTTCACCCGGGTATCGCCTGCGTTTTTGACAGCAATCTCACGCCGCCACTCGAGCGAAGCCGCGTAGAAAAGCGAGGCATCGCTAGCGCTCATGGGCCGCTCAAACACCAAGCCGAACATGATGCTCGCGACGGACTTGGCGAGCTTCGGCGAGTCCAACACCCAAGCCGCGTCAACGTCGCGCGCCGCTCGAAGGTGCCCCAGTTGTTCGGCGACCAGGCCTGGCAGACGCTCACGCCACCGCATGCGCGCAAGCACAGTTTTGAAGTCCGAAGAGAGCTGTTTCCAGAGCTCCCCATCCACGGACTCGATAGAATAGATGGGGGACCACGCGGGCGTTGCAATTAGCGCCTCGAGAAAGTTCCCCTTCGTGTCCGACGCCGCAAGCACCGCGGCACAAAGCTCTGGGTCGCTGTGCAAGAATAGAACTTTGCGTCTTTGGGCGGCTGCTAGCGCACGCAACACCCACGTGCGCAGATCCATGCCGCCCCGGCCGTAACGCAGCGAGAACCCATCAAAGCGACCGGGCGTCATCCCGGCGCGCGCTCCGACCACCACGCAACAATCGAACGACGCGGCGCCACATCTGTGCAAAGCGCATCCAATTCGCGCAGCACGGCTTGATGATTGCCCCATGTCACCGGCAGAGCTTCGCTCTGCACTAGAAGCTCGCTGCAGCCCAACACATCACCACGCTCCGTGTAGTAGCCGTAGGTGCGGCATGCCGCCGGTCGCCCCTCGTAGACAAGGCAAGAGCCGGGCCTTACCTCGCCGTCGTCCAGGGCAAGAAATGGACACACGACGGGGCCCTTATCTGCACCATACACGCGTGCAGCAAGCTCCCCCATGCGGGTCTCGAATCGCGCATGGTGCTCGGGCACTCCTTCTATCGCGCTCGCAAGCAGCTGCCACTCGTTGGCGGTGATGCTCGGGACCTCCGCGAGACGATGACAGCACGTATCGCACCCGCGGCGACACAGCCACTCAGCGCCGGTCGCATCCGACGCGCCATTCACGGCGTTCACACGCGCATCGACGGCGTCGTAGAGCACGAGAAGTCGAGCGTTGTGCTGCAGCATGTGAGCACATGTAGCTGCTTCGGCCTCCGAAGTCCCGACCAAGCCAAGCTCGGCGGCTCGCATCGCCGATCAATCAAGTGAAAACCCAGCCCCCATGTACTCTACATGGGGGCTGGGTTCGGTAGGCGGGACACCCACACAACAAATCTCTTTCCATCGAATTTAAATAAACAACTAAGCGCCTGGGTACACCGTTGGGTACAGGACTATTTACGTCACTCGCATGGCACTATCGATCGCAAATGCTAAGCCTCGCAGATGACAAGACCCGCCAGCCTCTCGCACTTACAGCGCCTCGCCAAC
>JAYWGI010000038.1:0-9933 GCA_043779025.1 Myxococcales bacterium | reverse complement strand
GTGGTGGCGAAAGCTGCCACGGCGCCTGCGGGGGCAGCAGATAATGCGCGGGTATCCGAAAAGGGGGCCACCCCAAAATCTGCCCACCGCTTGCTGTTGTCGTACGGGCTGCCATCATTCTCTCCGCTGCCAAAGATGATTGGCTGCCCAGAGCCACCCGAACCCGGGGCTCCATCCGGTGAGAAGACCGCATCGTTGCTGGTGCTTCCGCATGCAGCCAACACGCCAACTCCGGTGGACATGGCGATGAGAGCCCAAGCGCGTGTAGAAAACATGCTTGAAGTTTACAAGGCCCGGTATGAAAAGCGAACCAAGCCTCGCAAGATTTTTGGCAACAATGCGCGCCGCGCGCAAGTCGCGCTTTATCCTCCAGCGCCTACTGAACGCCTGGGTTGCTCTCCACGCGAGCGTCTGTCCACACCGGCATGTGGTTGTCCCGAAGCGGGTCTTGCGATCGAATGTAGAGCGCACCAAACGTCTGGACGCTCCCGTCCGTTTTGCGAAGCACCGGCGTGACGTAGAGTTGGGTCAGTTGCTCTCCGCGACGTTTGGAACTGAACGCCAAGAAGTAGTACGTGCCCACGCCTGGCACGACTTTGGGCGTCGGCGACCACTGCGACCAACGGTTGTAGTTGGTCTCTGCGTTGACGCTGCGAACCGCACCCGGGCCGCATTGCACCGCTTGGTTTGCGGCAGTCATGGGGTCCGCGGTTCCGCCCGCGGATGAAATCACCGAGATCATGGCGCGGTTATTGCCTTGGATGTACGGAGGGAGCCCTCCAACATAGCCTGCGCGGGTGAAGCTCAGCATCACTCCGTCGCCCGAGACGGCAGGGTAATACTCGGACTCGTTGCTCTTGGCCGCGCCCGCGATGGGCTTCGCAACCGCATCTGCAGGGTTTGCGGGTTTGTAGGGAAGGGCGTATACATCGGCTGCGTCATCTAGCGTCTGCGCCGTGCCGGCATTGCCGAGACGGCCGTCGAACACGTTATTGATGGCTGTGTAGTAGATGGTCTTACCGTCGCGGCTCCACACGGGCATTCCCCCCTGCGGAGCGCCACCCATTGGCACATCTTCGAGCACGCCATCGTCCAGGTTGAGTGTGCGTAGCTTGCGTGTTCCCGGGTACACATTGGTCTCGTCCACGAACCAGCCCAGCACCAGGTGCTTCTTATCGGTGTCGCTCCAATAGGCGGGGCTCGTGGCTGTAGCGCCAATGCGTTGCCGTTTGAGGATGGCCGTCGCTGCGTCGGACACGTAGCTTGGCTTGGAGCCAAACGCAGCGCCTCCCTGGTTGTTCACGCGCGCCGTGGACATCGAATACTCCTCCGCTGGGCGCTCAGAAGGCTGTCCGTCTGCAGGCTCCTTCTTCACACCCACCATCATAAAATCGGTGTCGGGAGTGCCTGAGTGGCAGCCCACACAATTGGCCGTGCCGGCAGGGCGCTGGGCGATGTCGGAGCCGCGCACGACGCCGAAATACTTGGCCTCGCCCGGTGGATTGTTTTCGGTTCCGGTGGAGAACCCTTGCAGGATTCCCTCCGTGTTTCCCGTGCTAAAGTACACCACCGAGCCGTCGGCCGATGCCGGCAAGATCCCTGAATCGATGACATGCGGCGCTGAGACCGAGCTCAGCGCAGTGCCGCCACTCGCCAGGTAGCCTGCGCGTAGCGTGATGGTCAGTGTCTTGTCGTAGGAGTGGGTGCGTAGCTTCTCCCAGACGTCGTCCGGCATGACCCATTTGATGCTGCCTGGGCTGGGCGTGATAGCTGCGTAGTACACCAGATCGTTGACCTGGTTCTCCGCCTTCACCCGCACCTCGATCACATTGCTCTGCGCGTCCGCGACCGTGAAGCCGAGTTCCGGCGCGACCCAGTTTCGTGGGTATTTTACCAAGGGTTCGGGCTCAAACACACAGGGCTCTACGGTGCTCGCTGCAGGTGCAGCGGCGAACAGCGCGGCGATGTTCGCCGGTGCTCCGGCGCCGACAACGGGAGCGCTGGCGAAGTCGGTATAGGACTTGCTGTTGTCGTACGGGCTTTGGCCTGAACTGCCGGTATCGCCGCCATTGTTAAAGTTGGGGTCCGTGCTGTCAGGGCGACCTCCCCCATCGGGCGGAGTCGGGACGAACACGGCGCCCGAGCCCGTGGACCCACAAGCCGCAAGCACACCAAGAATAAACGAGCCTACCAACGCCGAACCCATGGCCGATTTGCGTGACATGACTGAAGTGTACGGGGGCGCACATGCAAACTGCAAACCCGTGCCTTGAGATTCCATGCGGCAACGTTGGCCGCATGTGGGGACGGCTCTACAGATCGAAGCTAAGCCCTGCCAGTAATTCGACGCTTGTCGGAGCCGCTGAAGCGCCAGTACGCCTGTAGAGTGCACCGGCATCGCCGAAACGTAGCGGCGTGCCAAGGGCCACCGTCCACTCCACGGGTTTGGCCGTGGGGTTCATCATGGGAGGCTTGCCCAATTGCCCAGAAACTTGCGCGTAGAGCGGCACCTCGAAGGCCGTGCCCGAGATGCCTGATTGCCACGCGCCGCCCACACCAAAGCCCGTGCGCAGATGCAGCTTGAGCGTCGTCGGGCGCCATGGCGACGCGATGCGCAGCGACAAGCCGCCGGACAAAGTTTTGCGGGCCGTGCTGTTCGTAGTGTGGAAATCGGCCAGCTGCCCATAGAGCCCCGCACGCAAAAGAGGCAGGACTGCGACATGGCCCGCGACCAGCATCGTCGGCGCCAACCCGAGGCCCTCGGGACCTGGGTTCAGAGGCACAGAAGCGCCGATGAGCGCGGAGCCGTCCCAGTGTGCTTTGGCATGTGCTGCCGCGCTGATGGTAGCGCCTACACCGAAAAGAGTGAGTGTGAAGGCCAGCGCTCGGCCGCGTCTCGTCAGGGTCATTTGCGGGGGCCTTCTCGCATCGCGTAGCCCGCGACGCCTAGAGGCAGATGTACCTTCGCCATCGCCACCACGCCGGGCCCCTCGGGGTTGAGCGAGCGCTGTTGCAACTCTAACCCGAACACGCTCCAACCGCCCGCGATCCCCACCCCGGGGCGGCCCACCTCGATGTCCTGAAACAACATGGCTTGGCCCCAAAATGCGGATTTGAGATCGAGGTATTCGCCTTGCACGCCGACGGTGCCCCAGGAGCGGGACCCGGTTTCGAAGTAGGGCCCCAAGGCCCAAAACTTGTCGCCGTTTGGCCACAAGATACCCGGTCGAATACGTGCCATGCCGAAGAACTTTGCGCCATCGGTGGTCGAAAATCCGCCGCCGCCAAAGTCCACGGCCGCATCCCAAGTTTGCGCCTCGGCGGCACTGCTGTGTGTGAAGAATACAGCCATGGCCGCTGCAAAAAGGGAAAGTCGGCGCATAGGATCGTCGGAAGGATAAGGGGTTCTCGGTCCCGGCACAATGGTGTACCCCATCCGGCAGTGACAGCGATCGCTCCCACCGCGGCTCTCTACTTGTCGTTGGTCGGCACAATGGCCACCACCGGTATCGCCCGGGCTGGCGACGCGCCTCGCACCGCGCGCGGCGCGGCCGATGTGTCGGTGTCCGCGCTCTCCTGGCGGCCCGGCAGCGGCGGCGACTTTGGGGGCACGGGGCTCAAGTTGACGCTCGGGCAGGGCCGCGCGCTCGTCCGCGGCCCTGTGAGCGTGAGCTCCATCGCGCACGGAAGCTTGCGCGTGCTCGAGGGCGGGAACTACTCGTTTAGCCCCCTGGGCTGGGGCATGACTGGGCACCTTACGGCCGGGCCAGTGGCCTTTTCGAGCGGCTTTGCGGCCTCGTTTCTGACGTTGGACTACGAGCATGGCGCCATGAGTGTGGGCATGCTCTCGCCGCGTGTTCTGGCCGCGGTGGGCTACCACTTTGGCAACCACACGTTGGAACTGCGCAGCGACGTGGAATACGACGCACGCTTTTTGCAGCCCGACCGCGTGTTTGTCTCCTTGGGGTTGGCGCTGCGCGTGGAGGTTCCCGTCCCGTAGCGGATGTGGCATAGACAGGGGCGTCATGGCACACGCATTCCCCTCGGTCGACTGGACAAACGCATACAAAGACGCGATCAACGCGAGTGAGGGCTACAAGAAAGCTGGCAAAACATGGACCCACGGCGCCGTGGCGATGGTCATTTTGGCTGAGCCCAGCGTAGGTATCGCGGCCGACACGGGCATGCTGCTCGACGTGGCCGAAGGTCACTGCAGGAGCTGTAAGCTCATCACTGGCGCCGAGGCTGAGGCCGCACCCTTTGTCATCAAGGCCAGCTACGCGCAATGGAAGAAGGTCCTCAAAAAAGAGGTCGACCCCACCAAGGCCCTGATGCAAGGCCAGCTCAAGCTCACCAAGGGCCACATGCCCACCATGGTCAAATACGTAGGCGCCTCCAAAGAGTTGGTCGAAGCCACCGCCAACGTCGCCACGCTGTTTTCCGACGAGTCCGCGCCCCCCGAAACGGCGGCAACCCCGGCGGCAACTTATGTCGTTGCAAAGGTGCAAGCTGCACCAATCGCAGCCCCTGCGGCCGACGCAGCGCCCACACGCGAAGCGCCGGTTGTCGCTGCAGCCCACGCGGCCCCCAAAGCCGCTGCGGCACCTGAGCCGACGCGCGTATCGTTCGATGCGGCTCCTGCCAGCAGCCACGCCTCGATGTCGGCCGACGAGCGCGCGCGCGAAGCCGTCGCCTACGCTTTGCGCAAGGCTGCCGACGCCGGCGAATGGGTGCTGGTGCGCGACTTGGCGCAGCAGGCCGAAGCGATGGCTGCCGCCCAACCATGGGCCGTCTCTGCCATTGCACGCCTGCCTTGGGTGGGCCCCTTCGCCAGCCGCTTCCTGCTTGCGCGCTAAGCAGAAAACATCATCAAACGCCCCCACCGCCGCCACACACTCGGCAGCGTAGGGGGCGCCGAAACGGCGCAACCGACGAAGTTCGTGAGCTCGCTCCTCCAGCACGAGACCGGCGCCGATGAGGTCGGGGCATCTCGCCGCTCGCGGTACCCCGCCGCGCGAACACGCGAAAACCGCGGCGCGGCGTTAAGGTGCCCTTCGGGCATCTGCTGGTTTTGCGTGCCGCGCGTTGCGCGGACACGAGCACTCGCGACGCGCGCGCTTCTTTCGCTGGTGACCCGTGCGTTGTGACGCTGCGGCGACCCACGAGCGGCGAGAAGCCCCGTCACTCCCCGGACGCCTACTCACCCGTGCCTGTCATCGCTCGCAAGGTCGGGGAGAAAGGGAACGCGCCTCTCGACTCACTCGCGTGTGTCGAGAGCCGCGTTCGTCCGCCAGATGCTCGTGCGTGTTTGCTCGGGACGGAGGCTTGCGAATGCGTGTGCACTACACTCTCCCAGAATGCGCGCGCTTCGCTGGCGCATTGCGACGCACGGCTCCACGCTCGTGAGCAGGCGAAGCCGCGAGCAGATCTCGGCTCCCAGAATGCGCGCGCTTCGCTGGCGCATCGCAACGCACGGCTCCACGCTCGTGAGCAGGCGAAGCCGCGAGCAGATCTTGGCTCCCAGAATGCGCGCGCTTCGCTGGCGCATAGCAAATCACCGCTCCAAACTCACAACCGGCAAAGCCGTGAGCAATGTACAGATCCAAACAGATCTCTCCATCTCCACCCCACCCCCGGCCACACTGATTCAGTTCATGACAGATCAGCGAAGGGCGGACCGTTGCGCGGTGTCCGAGTACGGAGCCAGGCCGCGAGGAAAATCCACAAATCCAAAACTCTCCGCCGAAAGCCAAATCAACGCCATCCAACGGTGGCCCCGCGCGCAGCGGCACCCGCCGGTCTCGTCCCGCAGCGGTCAAGCTCAAGCCCTGCGTCGTGGCCAGCGCGCAAAGCATTTGCAAAAGCCGCGCAGCGCCTAAAAACGCATTTTGATTTGAAGGGTTCTGTAGGCCACCAACGGTATGGCATCAAGAGATGTATAAGCCAGCAACGGTATGGCATCGAGGGAAGTGGCGGTCGCAATCCCGGGTTGCAAGCCCAGCGCAGCGTCTATTGTTGGGATTGTTGCGAGATGCCCCCACCCCGCGATACACTTAGAGGGAAATGAAAATCAGCTGCCAAGCTTGTGCCGCGAAGTACACGATCGCCGACGAGAAGGTGGTTGGGAAAATTGTCAAAATTCGCTGTAAAAAATGCGGTGAAACCATCTCGGTAAACGGCAACGAGATGCTCGACGAAGACGAGCCCACGGCCATGTTTCAAGTGGGGACGCACCAGCTTTGGACGGTGAGCTTCTCCGAAACGGACCAAAAGACCCTGTCCGTGATGGAGATGCAGCGAGACTTCGGTCTTCGCAAGGTGACGGGAGATACGTTTGTGTGGCGCGAAGGCATGGCCGATTGGCTGCCCCTTCGTGACGTCCAAGAGCTTCGAGAAGCCATCATGGGTGAGACCGGCGCCCCGGACTTTGATCTGGGGGCCGAGCTCGCGGTCGATGCGGCGGGCTTCGACGAAGGCGCATTTGGTGGCGAGACGCAGGTGCAAGACGACATCCCGACGAGCGCCGTCAACGATTACGGCGCCGATCTCTTGGCCATGGCCGGCCGCACGCCTACGGCAGACCCTGCGTCCTCGACGGCCGGTGCGGCGCGTCGCGTTGTGAAGCGCACAGGAGGCGATTTGTTTGCCACCAACTATGAGATGTCGGCCATCCCAAGCCCACTTACCACCACGGCCACGGGAGGCGCAGCGCCGCTCAACGCACCGGCCGCCGCGGCCCAACTTACCGGCCAGCGTAACGAGAACAGCGTGCTTTTTTCCTTGGGTTCGCTCACGGCCAACGGCGGGAACATTCCCGGCCGCACGGCATCCGCGTCTCCCGCAGCCAGCGCGAATTATCCTGCCAATGAGGCCTCTGGGCTTATCGACATTCGCGCGCTGGCCTCGGCTGCGGGCGCCACCAACAAGGCCGGCGCGGCCAAGGTGGACGACATCATGAGCCTCGGAGGCGGCGGTGCGTTTGCCTCTCCGCTAGGCGCCCCCATGTTGTCACCTGTGGTCGACTATAGTGCTTCTGCAGCGGCGCCCGTGGCGGCCGGCGGAGCGTCCGGAAACAAGGGCCTCAAGGTGGCCCTGGTCGGGCTAGGCACGGCGCTGGTCGCGGTGCTCGGGATAGGTGGCTACTTTCTCACGCGTCCGCCAGCTGTTGAGGAGAAGTCCCCGGTGGTCGTGGTGGCTCCGCCGGTTGCGCCACCTGTTGCACCGATTGTGGCGCCTTCCGTGATCGATCCGCTCGCGGCGCCTGTTGCGCCCGTGGCGCCCGTTCGCGGAGTCGCTCCGCATACTGGAGCTGGCGCGGCGTCTCATGCGGGTGCCGGCGCGGCGGCGCCTGCTCTGCCCGTTCCTCCCGTGGTTCGCAAAGATCCTCCCACGTTGCAAGACGCGATTCTTGGCGCGGCGGGCGGAACGCCCAAACCTGTCAAACCGGTCGCCAGTACTGACAGCAACGCGGCCTTCGATCGCGGCGCGGCCAGCAGTGCACTTAACGCCATTGCAGCGAACTTGGCGAGCTGCAAAAAAGCAGGCGATCCATCCGGTGTAGGTCGAGTTGCCGTGGTCTTTGGCAACAACGGTTATGCCAAGAGCGCGACGGTGACCGAAGGCCCATTTGCGGGCACGCGCGCGGGCGGCTGCATTGCCGCCAAGTTCCGCGGCGCGCACATACCGGCATTTGGCGGGGGCGATGTTCCCGTGAACAAGAGCTTCTCCGTGAATTGATTTGCGCGCGTTCTTTCTACTCGTTTTGCTCGCCTGCGTGTTTCTCTTTGGTGTGCGCGTCGGCATGCGGTGGGGCAAAAACAGGCGCTAGTGCGGCTGTCCCCGTCGCGGCAGCCGCTAGTGCGGCCGGCGATGAGGCGGTTCGTGCGTCGGCCGCGCCGGAGGTTTCGAACTGCGTGCGCTCTGCACGCTTAGACCGTGCGGCTGAGGCCTTGCTTGTGGCTACTTCCACGACTAGCGCATCCGTGATGAGCAGTGCGCGAGTGGAGGCTGAGATGCGGCTTCAGGGCGCGAACGAGGTCTGGCCGCGCGCGTTACGCATCGAGCAAGGCGCTGGCAGTGAGCCCTCGCCTCGTGTCGCGGAATGGGCCAGTGCCTTGCCTCCCAATGCCCAGTGCGGGTGGGCGCGCCGCGACCTTTCCGGTGGCCGAGAAGTTGTTATTTACCTGAGCGCAGAGCACATGGTGGAGCTTGTACCTCTCCCCCTCAAAGGCCGAACTGGCCAGTGGATTGAGCTGGATGCAACGCTACCCGCGGGCGCTGCATCGCCGCGCGCCTACGCCCTTGCGCCCGACGGTCGAGCGCGCGCATTGAGCGTGTCGCTTGCAGGGCGGCGTGCGCGCGCCCGCTTTGCGCTCAGTGCACCGGGCCGCTTTGTGGTGCAGCTTACGGCCGACATCGGCGCCGGGCCGCGCCCTGTGGCGGAGGCGTGGGTGTGGGCCGACGTGGAGCCCGAGGCGCCTTTGGGCGCGATCGCGGTCGCAGGTCCGGCAGGCGGGGCTGAGCGAGGCCTGCGCGACTTGCTCGCGGAGGCGCGCGCCGGCGCGGGCTTGCGTGCGCTCCTCGCAGACAGCGCGCTCGACAAGGTCGCATTGGCGCATGCGGAGGCCATGGCGCGCGCGCAAACCCTGGCGCATGAGCTCAGCGGGACGACGCCAGCCGCGCGGCTCGACGCAGCCCGAGTGGCATGGTCCAAGAGCGGGGAAAACGTCGCGCATGCGGCTACCGAGGCCGGCGCGCATGAGGCGCTTTTGCGCAGCCCGTCGCATCGCGAAAATTTAATGAATGCAGGCTACACGCATGTGGGCCTGGGCATCGCAAAAGACCCACACGGCGACGGCGTATGGGTCTGCGAAGTGTTCGTTCGGCGTTAGCTTCGGTCGTTCACAGCGGCTTGACGTCGGCGGTCCAGAGCTTGAAGCCGGGATTTGGCGACGTGCTCGCAACGCTTGCTGCAATATACACGCGGTCCATCACCTGTCCCCCGACTGTCACGCGAGTCACCGCCACTGAGTAAATTTTGGCGAAGTAGTCTTGCATACCGGCCTCAAATTCGAGGTCCCGAGTTTTGGCAAACGTTGGCCGGATTGCATACTGGGCAAGTTGCAAGCGGGAGGGACGATCGTCACTTTCGTGGACGAAGTACACGGTGTCTGCGGAGACTGCGTACGGGTGGTGGGTGGCCGCAAGCCCCGGGCTCAAGTCCTGCACCGGGTCCAGCTTTGGGGTTCCTACGAGCTCCGGTGCGCTCGTCCCTTGCATCCAGAGTTTCCATACAGGCATGGGTGCTACTGCGGGATCCGACTTTGCCGTGAGAATCAGCGCGCGCAACGAAGCTCCCGCCGAAGGTTCTCCGTGAAGCGAGACGTCTTTCGCAACCGTGTTGGTGCTGGCAGGAGTGGTAAAGAAATCCGTTTCGGCTGGGATGGTCGGCGAAACCACGCGAGTGTACCCGCCCACCGTGATCCAAAGGCTGGGCACGAGTGTGCCGGGATTCATGGTGTCCGCCAGACCAACCGCGCCTACGATCTCCGGAAATGGAGGCAATGCAGAGATGTTGAATACGGCGGGCGTGGCACCCACACGTTCCAAACGTAACACGATGTCATTTGCTCTATTCATCACGCATAGAACCCGGCCAGAGGGCTGCACGGTGGCGCGGAGGAAGGTCTCTTTCTGCGAAATATCGTTGGCGCACTGACCCATAGCACCGAGCGCACCAGCCGGAGCAAACTTGAAGAGTTTAGGAATCGGCGCCGCCGGCGTGGGCGGCGTGGTCGGCCTGGGCTGCGACCGAGACCGCACCAGGTAGGAAACGCCCAACGCGCTCGCTTCCAATCGCGCGGGCTGCACCACACCTCCCGTATCGCTGCTATCAAGGTCAAAAGACTCGACGGAATCTTGAATGCTCGCAAC
>JAYWGI010000037.1:0-9977 GCA_043779025.1 Myxococcales bacterium | reverse complement strand
CAAGTGCTGCACGAACATGAGCATCATCTCCTTGGGCGGCCCGGGCAAAAAGAAGGCCGTGTGTTCACCCGAGCGGCACGCAAAACCGGGCGCTGTGCCGTAGGCGTTCTCGAGCACTTCGCTGCCTACGGGCAGGTCTGCTTGCTTGGCGTTGGAGGCGCTCACCTCTGGGCGCCCCATGGCGCGAAACCGCGCCTCCACCTGCGTATAGGCGTCGGAGCTACGCGCGAGGTGGGTCCCAAATGCGTGCGCCGCACATTCGGCCGTCAGGTCGTCTGTTGTGGGCCCCAGGCCACCCGTGCAGATGACCCAGTCGTTGCCCGCGCGCAACCGGGTGAGCGCGCCTACGATGTCCGCGCGGTCGTCGCCTACCGCAACGTGTTCCGTCACCTCGACCCCAAGCGCGCTGAGTTCGGCGCCCAACCAAGCGGCGTTGGAGTTCACGAGTTCGCCGCGCACGAGCTCGGTGCCGGTGGAAAGGAGTGCTGCTCTCATGGCGGTGCATCATACACGCATCGCGCGCCCGCGTATGCGGGCGTCTCGCCCAGGGCGGGCGTTTCTACCGACCACACACGAAGTTCGCCTGCGAAGGTGGAAGCGTAGCTCCCCCCATGCAGCTTGCCGTCGTCGCTCCATTCGGCGCGGTTTCCCACCACGTCGCAGAGGCCCGCGGGGCTGCAGCCCTCGGGGTGCGCGCCCGGCGCGTCCGCGGCCGAGTTGGGCACAGCGACCTGCGACGCGTTCCAAGCGCATGGCCCAGCCTCGCGGCCCCAGGCCGCCGTGCGACACAACAAGCCCGTGTCGCCCCAGGGGTAGCGCGTGCGTTTGGGGTAGGCGGCCAGCAGTACCCACTCTTCTGATGTCGGAAGACGCCCGCCTTTGGCCGCGCAGTAGGCGCCCGCCTCACCATACGACAGGCGCCTTGCCCGCTGTCCAGATGCACGGGTTGCCTCGTGCGCCTCCCAGCGATCCACCCAAAACCCAGCGCTACGTAGCGGCTTGCCAGGTTCGGCGGCAACACGGCCGGCGGCCTCAAAGTCCGCCGCGAGCATTTCCAACGCGAACTCGGGCACCCGGATTCGGGCTTCGACTAGCAAAGCGTCGGCCACGCAGCCCCCCTCCTGATGGTAGCCCCGGCCACACAGGCTGCCGGCAAGCGTGTGATCGAGGCGCCGCCCCAAGCATCGTGTCCCCACCGCACCGCAAAACAGAGCAAGCAGGGGCAAAACCACCCTTAAAAACGCCCTTTGACGAAAAAATTGCGCGAAGCCCCTGGCGCAACCGCGCAGTTCTTGCTTTAGAGAAGCCATGACGTTCGCCTCATACCACCGTCCGGCGCTCAGCATCTTGTCCTGCACGTTTGCCGTCTCTCTAATGGCGGGTTGTACCGAAGTCGAAGAGCGAAAAAGCAGTGAACTTCAACGTTCGACGGCCGCCATTCAAGGCGGTACCACCACGACAAGTTATCCGTTTGTTGTGGGGATCGTCTCGCAGAGCCGAAGCGGCATCAGCCAGTGCACGGGGACACTCATCGCGCCCAATCTGGTGCTCACCGCGCGGCATTGCGTTGCCGCAACCAGTACGGGTGACACAATCGACTGCAGCAGCACATTCGGTGCCCCTCGCGCCGCGTCCGGTTTCTACGTGACCACGGACGCGACGGTCTCGCAACGCAGCAACTTCGTGACCGTTAGCCGCGTTGATGTACCGGCCGCGCCGCAAGCATGCGGCAACGACGTCGCCTTGCTTCGGCTGAGCCGCAACATCACGGGCGTCACGTTGGGCGTTCCCGTGGTTCAGCACAAAATTTACAATTCGGTACGCTATTCTCGCAACATTGCGGCGTTGGGCTACGGCGTCACCGACGCCTTCGAGGACACGAATGACTCAGGTACACGTCGCATCAAGCGCGGCTTGGCCATCTTGTGTACCGACGGTTCGCGATTCCTGCCCAGCTGCAGCGCGTCGTCGCCCACGTCGCTTAGTGCCAACGACTTCCTCTCGGAACCGGGCACATGTTCCGGTGACTCAGGCGGTGCAGCCTTCGATGACACGACGCTCGACGGTGCAGCACCCACGGTGCTCGGCGTTTTGTCGCGCGGCGGCGTGGATCGCGCCCGAGGAGCTTGCTTAGAAGCCGTGTATACAAGAGTCGACGGTCAGGCGTCCTTTATCATTAGCAACGCGCTGCTCGCGGCCACGGCGGGCGGATACGCAGCTCCGTCTTGGACGGTCAGCGAGTCACCCGATCCGGAGGACGCGCCCTACGTACCAGGCACCCGTCCGCGGGCCAAAAATGCAGGTGAATCATGCGTAAACAAGCGCGAATGCGGCGACTCCGGCTGCGTGGACTTCGGCGATGACAACGGCAAAGTGTGCGCCGCCGGCTGCCCGAGCGGCACCAACGTCGAATGCAAGACGGGCTACCAATGCGCCAACAAGTTTTGCCAGGCTATCCCCGTTCCTGTGGTCGAACCCGGCAAGACGGAGCCCACCGAGACCGAACCTGTGGTCACCGAGTCGCCTGCCGCCACTGCTCCCGCTGCAACTGCAGCGAGCACGCCCACCACCACCACGGTCCGCACCAGCTGTTCGGCGCGTGAGGTAGACCCAACCCACCCGCAGCCTTGGTACGCGGGCGCAGCCGTCGTAGGTGCGGTCCTGGCCGCCGGTCGACGCCGCCGCCGCTAGGCGCCCAACGCGTGATGCCTTCGTGATTCACGACGCCCGCGCGCCTGCGCTGGCTACAAAGCCGGGAGGGTGGGTCGAAGCAGGCCTCACCCTCCCGGTTTTTTTGACGTATCAGGTGGGCGTTCACTTCTTGTCCGTCAAAAACGCGACCGATTTTGTGACCCCGCAGTTGCTGCGCTTGGCGGGCGGCGACAGCGCACTGTACTTTATGTATACCGCAATCATTGCACTGCTTTGGGCGGCCACATTCGCGGTGGTTGGATGGCGGCAAACCTTTGCGCCAAGCAAGCTTATTCAGATGGTTTGCGAGGGGGCCGTGTACGGCGTCATCTTGCGCCAGGGCGCAGCGTTTATGCTCGCCAATCTTAGCGCGGCGGCCGGCCAGCATGGGGTCCCTACGGACCCGGCCGAAGCCGTGGTTCTCTCCGCGGGCGCGGGTTTCTACGAGGAACTGTTGTTTCGCGTGTTGGTCTACGGCATGGGAGCCAAAGTGCTGGTGTGGTGGACCACGCGTGAGGAGCTTTCGCTCATTGGGCCGGGCGTGCGTGTGTCCCTTAAAAGCGCCTTTGTCATGCTGGGCTGGGCCAGTTGCGCGTCGGCCTTGTTTGCACTTGCGCACCACGTTGGCGCCGGAGGCGAGGCGCTGGCATTCCGTCCTTTCTTCCTGCGGTGGCTGCTGGGCTTGGGGTGGACACTTATCTACGCGACGCGCGGTTTCGGAGCGGCTGTCTGGAGCCATGCGTTTTACGATCTGTACGTCTTCCTAACACCGGGGTAGGCAAGAGAGCCCCTCATGATGGAAATCGTCGGCCGCTACATGCTCACCGAGCGCCTTGCTCAAGGCGGCGCGGCCGAGGTGTTTCGTGCCCGCGCCCATGGCGTGGAGGGTTTCCGCAAGGCCGTTGCCGTGAAGCGGCTGCGGCGCGATGTGCCTGCCGACGCGGCCGCCGAAGTTCACTTTGCGCAGACCGCGAGCTTGGCGCTTTCGTTGCAACATGCAAACATCGTCCAGGCGTTCGATTTCGGCACCACCCCCAGCGAGGGCGATTCGCCGCCGCGCCATTACCTGGTCATGGAGCTCATGGAGGGGATCACGCTCAGCGAGCTGCTCGCCTACTACCGCGCTACGCGTGGCCGCATGCCGCTTTCGGTAGGCGCATTTGTCGGGGCCGAGATCGCGCGTGCGCTCGACTACGCGCACCGGCGCACGAGCGAGACGGGCGCGCTTTTGGGTCTGGTGCACCGCGATTTGTCGCCCGCGAACGTTATGCTTTCGGTGGAGGGAGAAGTCAAAGTGACGGACTTTGGCGTTGCCGCTCCGACGCCGGGGCCCGAGCAAGTAGATGCAGAGCGCACTGAATTCGAATTGCGTTTGACTACGGTTGCGGGCACCTCGGCCTACATGAGCCCCGAGCAGGCGCGCGGCGAATCTCTCACGGCCGCAAGCGACGTGTATTCGCTGGGCACCATCGTTTACGAGTGCCTCACCGGCTCGAATCCTTTTGCTGATAGCAATCCGGTGGAGACGCAGCGCCGCGTACGGGCGTCCGAGGTGCCCCCACCCGAGCTCTTGTACCCCGAGGCGCCCGAGGCCCTTCTTGCAGTGCTTCGGGCCGCCATGATCGCCGACGCGGCGGCGCGTACGCAGCGTGCCGGCCAGCTCGCGGACGAGCTCACGTGGCTCTGTTTTGAAGACGCTGACTGCTCGCCCAGTGTAGCGCTTGCGGCGGCCGTCGAGGCCGCCATTCGCTTTCGTACCGAGCCTGTGGAAAGCGCACGCGCGCAGAGCTCGCGCGCGCAGACCCCCACCAACCCGCCGCCGCCCAGCATGCCTTCGCCGTCCGAGCGGGTATCGGCGCGGCGCGTGCATGCCACGGTGGTCGTGGTCTCCTTGGCACACGGCGATGTGGAGGCCGCGGAGCGCGCTGTGGCCGCGCTGGAGCACGCCGCAGCGCACATCATGCTGCGGGACGCTCCTCGCGTCGTGGCCGTGCTCGTGCACGAAGACGGAGCAGGCGACGAACTGGAGCGCGCCGTGCGTTCTGCCTGGTGGATCTCGCTCGAGGGCCAGGACGAACAAGCACGCGTAGGCGTCGCGTCGGGCATCGTGACCGTCGAGGACGACGGTGTCCCGCGCGACAGCGACGAGCTCGGCGCGCTTTCTAGGCAGGCCGAGAGCGCCGTGCCCGATGGCTCGTGTGGCGTCTTCCTGTCGACCGCGGTGGCCACGGCTGTGCGCCATGCCTTCCGCTTGGACCGCCTGCTCGATGAGACGGAGACGTACCGCGTGCTGGAGGCCTACGGACTCAATGGCCGCATGGGCCCTTTTTGCGGGCACCGCACTGAACTGCGCACGCTGTGGGAGTCCCTTTCGCGCGCCGCCAAAGGCACAACCGAAGTATTGCACATCAAGGGCCCCACCGGCATCGGCAAGACGCGGCTGCTGCTTGAGCACGCCGCGCGCGCATCGCTACGCTTGCCGGACTTGCGTGTAGAGGTCACGGGTTGCCCCAAGGATTCGCTAGCCCCTTTCGCGACCATCGCGTCGCTTATCGAGGGGTGGAGCCACGGAAATCTCGCGGCCCTCGGCGCCCGATTGAGCCGCGCGGGCCTAAAGTCCGCCGACATCGACGCTGCGCTCAAAGCCTTCGAGCCCTCGCCGCCCGTCCCGGAGGCCGATGCGGCGATTGTTTCGCTCTCGGCTGAGCCCCCAGGAGGCCACGACGCCGTCGTGCGCTTTGTTCAAGTGCTTCTTACCGAAGGTCGCTTGGGGGGCCCTCTACTGCTGGCGTTTGACGATGCCGATGCGATGGACGCGCAAAGTTGCAATGTGCTTTCCCAGGTGCTGCGCGAGAGCGAAGACCTGCGCGCGAGCGTGGTGTTTCTTTCGCGGCATGCGCTACCCGCGGAACTACAGAGCGTCGACCCGCGACGCGTGGACGTGTTCGAGCTCGAGCGCGACCCGGCCGACAGGCTCGCGCTGGGATTGCTCGAAGCCAACACGGCGCCGCGTGACTTGCTGGATTTCGTTTGGGACAGCTCACGCGGACAGCCTCGTCTTGTGGAGTGCTTGGCGACCTTCCTTCGCGACGCGGGCCATGTACGCGTGCAGCGAGGCAAAGCTACGGTCGCGATGGCGCTCGAAGCCGCGGCCTTGCCGCTTCCCATCCGCATGTATTTTCTGTCGGCCTACGAGCAGCTCAAACCGTTGCGCCGCGACATGGTCGACGCGGTGGGCGTACTTGGCCCACTGGCCAAGTACGCCCGTGTGGCGCGTGTTCTCAAGGCCCTGGGCAACGATGAGACATCGCAAGATGTGGCGCGTAGCTTCGGTATTTTGGCCCATCGCGGATTGCTGACGGACACCGACCCCAGCGCGCTTTCTCGGGGTCTCGCGACCGATTGGGCGACCTCGCTTGGTGGAGCCCGCAGGCGCGCTGTGGTGCTGGCGGCCCTTGCGACCTGCGAGCCCGACGGAGCGCTCTGCATGGCCGACGAGTGGCTGCAGCTAGGCGACTTGGCTGAGTCCGTAGCGGACTTGGACACGGCCACCCGCGCCTATACGCGTTCCTTGCAGATTGCACGTGACGGCGCACTCCCTCGCGATGTGGCCCGAGCGGCCTTCGCTGCCGCGCGCGTGCAGCGCGAGGGTCCTCCGCCGGACCCCACCCATGGCGAGCTGGTAAAACTCTGGTGTGAAGCGTGCCCCGCGCTGGAGGCCTTCGAGGTCGCACGTGAGGCAAGCGTGCTCCTACGCGGACTCGAGCGCTTGACCGAGCCTTCGCTGCAGGCTCAGCTAGCGCTCGCCATCGCGCGCGCGCTGCGTGGTCGTGACGCCGAAACCGAACGGGCACAAGCGCTCACCTACGCGCTCGCCGTTGCAGGACACGAGGCGACGCTGCGGGCCGAAGTCGAAGCGGAGACGGTGGCCATCACGCGTCAGCCCAGCACGCCCGCACTGCCGCACACCCCCTTCACAGATTCATGAAAACGGCGCCCCCGACGGCTGCCCGCGCGACCCTGCAACGCGCCAAAACCGTGGTGGTCAAAGTGGGGTCGCGCACGCTTGCCAACTCACCTGCATTCTACACACGCATGGGCGCCGAGATTTGCGCACTGCAGGCGCGTGGCGTGCGCGTGGTGCTGGTGTCCAGCGGCGCCATCGCGCTAGGTACCAAGAAACTGGGTTACAAAAGGCGTCCGACCGAAATGCCCAAACTGCAAGCGGCCGCGGCCGCCGGCCAGAGCCTGCTCATGCGCGCATGGGAAGAGGCATTTGAGCGGGCGGGAGGCAAAGTTGCGCAAGTGCTGCTCTCCCATGCCGACTTGTCGGATCGCGCGCGCGCCAACAATGCCCGCGATGCCCTACGCGCGCTTTTAGATGCAGACTGCACACCCATCTTGAACGAGAACGATTCGGTGGCGGTGGAGGAGATCAAGTTCGGCGACAACGATCAGCTGGCATCCTTGGTTGCGCCACTGGTCGACGCCGATGTGCTCGTGCTGCTCAGCGACGTGGACGGGCTACTCGATGAGGCCGGCGGGCGCGTGCCCGTGGTGAACGACATCGAGAGCGAGGCGCGCCCTTTGCTTCGAGATGGCAAGAGCGCAGAGGGCACCGGCGGCATGCAGACCAAGCTCGAGGCCGCCGAACGCACTACGCGCTATGGCGCCTCCACGGTGCTCGCCAATGCAAACGCGGAAGGCGTGCTGACGCAGCTGCTGGCGGGACGTGACGTCGGCACGCTATTCGTGCCTGCGGCGCGCCGGATGCCCGCCAAACACCATTGGATCGCATTCACGCTTCGACCCACTGGCGATGTGGTGCTCGACGAAGGCTGCGCGCGCGCGGTGCACGCAGGCAAGAGCGTGCTAGCCGTCGGTGTGCTTGGCGTGCGCGGCGCATGGGACGCGGGGGATGCCGTGTGCTTGGTTGGCCCCGATGGGAGCGAGCTCGGGCGCGCGCTCTGCAAGTGCAGCAGCGTCGAGCTCGCGCGCGCCGCGTTCGCCCGCAGCCACGATGTGGTCGTGCATCGCAGTGACACCGTGATCTGGGCGCGTACAAGCGCTGTGTAAACCCGACATTCAAAGTGAGTACGACCTCAGTGCACGTCATGCACTGAGGTCGTACTCATTCTCTCCAAATCAGAGGGCGTCGCGCAGGGTTTTGCTCCACGCATTGCTAGTCTGCGCGTCAACGCTTGTGTCCGACTTTGGCCCCACCGGCACATTGAAGTGAATGGCTCCACCCTTGACGGAGACCTCCACTTTGGATGAGTTCGACTTGCCGACGATCAGTTTCTTGAACTTGTCCTTTACGGCGGCGCTCTCGAGCTTCTTCGACCCCCCACCCGTGATCCCAAGCGCAATGTCGACCATGGCATCGATGCCCTTGCCGATGACCCCTTCACTACGACAGAAGTCCGCCTGCTGCTCAGGGTTGGAGGTGGTGCAGAAGTCGCCCAGCGCCTTCCATGCGACTTCGACCGGGAGCTTTACGCCCAGGGCCTTCTGCCAACGCTCTTGCTGCAGGGTGATCCGTGTCTGAACCTCCTCCTTCACCTTGTCTTCTTTGAGTCCGGCCAACGCCGAGCCCGACGTAAGTACAACAGCGCCGAGCAACAACCATGTGTTCTTTTTCAGGTCAGGAATCTCCACGCAAACAGTGTGCAACACATTCGTCGCAGGACGCGACGAATCGGAGTGCCAAGCCTACGAGCGTGCAGCGACGGGCGCAAACTTCCCCAACGCTCATGTTGATTTTGAGCAAAAGCGGCACCAATCAATTGCTCCGGTCGGACATGCCTACGCTCGGGAAACCGGCTGTTTGTAAGAGCATGATCTCAGAGATTTTGGTGTAGTTTACACGCACCGCGTGCGATGTGGTCGTCTACGATGTAGGTGCGAAGCGAAGTGCGTACTGGACCTTCACCTCACCGGCATCGGGGGCGGGGAAAGAAAGATTCGAAAACGCTCCCTCGAGGCACTTCAAGAACGGCGGGTCCGCGATGGCAGAAGTCGCTTCCGGGTAGGAGGCGGTGGCCCCACTGCGATCGATCACGAAGCGAACGCTGGCCACCCCAACAAACTGCGGCACGTTCACGTGGGTGCGTACTTGGCACATTCGGAATCGCTGCATGTTCTGGCGAAGCACGCGCACCACCACCTGCGACGGCAAGCGGCCGGAAACTTGAATGCCCGCCATAGCAATGGGCGCCGGCGGCGGCGCCTTGTTGCCGTTGCCCACGCAGTAGGTGCTGCCACTACGGGCGTCCGGAGCGGCAGCTGGCGGACAAGCCACGGCTACCGGCGGCTGGTACGTCTCTCGCGCCGGCGCTTCGCGATGCGACTCCTGCCATAGACGGCGTGCAGCGATGCTCCCGGCAGCACCAGCGAGCGCCGCCACGCAGAGCAGTGCCGCCCTGCCCCAACTGCGCGCGATGGGGATCGCTGTCATGGTCCCACGCGAGGTACTGCTGTTGCGAGAGAGGCCATCTGATACAAGCGTACGATGCTGCGGGCGCGACGACGGAAAATCATTATCTGGATTGCATCGCTCGCCGCGGCGTTGTGGCTGCAGGCGCCACGTGGGGCGCGCGCAGACCTGACGCCGGGCCCTCCATACGATGTGTGCAACAGGTTGGCGCAAGGTAGCGCGTGCGACGACAACGGCCAGCCTGGCGTTTGCCTCGTGACAGGCAAAAGCGTGTGGGACATGAAGATCTGCATCCCGCCGGCTGTAGTCGCCTGCGGAAAGGTCGCCCCCACGGGCGCGAAAATAGTGGAACACGGACACGCACCCCTAGACATGAACGCACCGGTGGTTGAAGAGATCGGGTTTCAGATCGGCAACGAGGGCGACGCGTGCGTGCTTGATGGCCATGCGGGACGCTGCGAGTCGGTCGCTGCGACTTCGCTGTTCGCACCCAACGCCATTGCCTGTGTCACGCACCCGGAGCGCGATCACGAGGAAGCCGAAACGAAAAAGCTCGCCACTTGGCAGAGCGAGCATCGCGCCCACATGCGTAGGGACAGCGGCATCTTGGCGATCTCAGCGCTTGCGCTTGCAGCCTGCGCTTACTTGTGGCGCGGCCGCACGAGACGGTCCCCTTGACTAGCGGCCTGATCGCCAGCGGAGGTGGACCCCATCTTTAGGAAAGCGAAACGCGCGAGCTAAGAGAATGCCGGCCTGATGCCCGTGTATAGTGCAGTTTTATAAAATTGATAGTTGGAAGAGCTACGCGACCTTGCTCGCGGCAGCTTTGCCTCGGGCTTCACCGGGCTTC
>JAYWGI010000036.1:0-3430 GCA_043779025.1 Myxococcales bacterium | reverse complement strand
GCTACGCCACGCACACGGCCGTGAGCACGTACATGCTTGCTTGCATTGCGCTACTCGCGCTCTTTTTGGGTTTTGGAAAGCGCCGCCACGAAATCGGTCAGGAGGACGCCGCCAAGCAGCGCTCCGCCCTGTCCGGATACTCCGTCGCCAAGTTAGACATCGCGATGGCGGTCTCGGGCATCGCAACGGTTGCAGTCTACACGCTGTACACGTTAGACCCAACAACCCGAGCGTTTTTCCATTCGGATGCGCTTTGGATTACGGTTCCCTTCACCGCTCTAGGCATGGGTCGCTTTCTGATGTTGGTCTCCGGACGCGCGCGCCCCGAGGCCGAATCGCCGACGCAAGCCATGCTCACCGACGTGCCTATGGTTCTTGTGGTAGGCGGCTGGCTCGTGACAGTTGTGGCGCTCGTGTACCGGCTACGCCCCGCCGGTTGATCGAGAGGCAAGCCAGGCCGGGCTTGTGCGGCCCTACACTAAAGTCCTGTTCCGCCAATCCGATGTTTGGGGTTCGCTGCGTTTCGCGCCTCTTTCGCATCCCTTTCGCGTCGTTCGCTGTAGCGGTCGGTGAGCCAATCGCTCTCTTGCCGCAGCAGCGAGGTGAACTTGTAAAGCTCCTCCATCACGTCGACGACGCGGTCTCTGTAGGGCGAGTCCTTCATGGTGCCGTCGTCGTGAAATTCCTCATATGCTTTCGCAACTGAGCTTTGATTTGGAATGGTCACCATACGCATCCATCGGCCCAGGAGCCGCAGCGTGTTCACCGCATTGAACGACTGCGAGCCGCCACAAACCTGCATGATGGCCAGTGTTTTTCCTTGGGTAGGACGCACGGCACCAATGGCGAGCGGTATCCAATCGAGCTGATTCTTCATCACGGCCGTGATGGCGCCGTGCTGCTCCGGTGACGACCACACTTGAGCCTCCGACCAAAGCGAGAGATCACGCAGCTCCTGCACTTTTGGGTGGGTGTCTTCCACGCTGCCGTAGATGGGCAACTCGCGAGGATCATAGAACTTCACTTCTGCACCCAGTGCACGCATCACGCGCGCGGCCTCTTCGGCGAGCAATCGGCTGTAGGAGCGCGTGCGCAACGAGCCGTACAAGAACAACACGCGAGGCGGGTGTGTCCAGGGGGTGGAGGTGCTTCGGAGGCTTCGATGCAATGGGGATGGGAGGACTTGATTCATGCTCACCTTCGGATGCGTGGGAGGGACCGCACGCTATGGGTTTGTGTCTCTTAGCTGAGTGATTCGCCGCTTCAACTCGTCGCGCGCGGTGCGAAAGCGCGCCAGCATGTCGTCCGGGCGGAGCGCCTCATCCGTGCTGGCGGGATCGGGTATGGGCCAATGGGTGCGCTTTGCAGCAGTTCGGCCATCTGACGTCGGGCCGAGTTGGCGACACAGAGAAAGAGCAGTGACCCCTCAGGCATCAGGGATACTCCTTCGAAAATGGAGGCGAAAAGTAACGCGCGCGCACCCAGAGCGAGGCATGCACCAAAGCGAGAAGTACAGGCACCTCGACGAGCGGACCGATGACAGCGGCAAAAGCCACACCACTGTGGATACCGAAGCTCGCGATGGCGACGGCAATGGCGAGCTCGAAGTTGTTGGAAGCTGCGGTAAACGAGAGCGTCGCCGATTGCCGGTAGTTTGCACCGACTTGTTTGGCCGCGAAAAAAGTAAGTGCAAACATCACCAAAAAATACGCGAGCAATGGCGCGGCAATGCGGCATGCGTCGAGTGGCAGCCTGAGCAGCATCTCGCCCTTGAGCGAGAACATCACCACAATCGTGAAGAGCAAAGCCACCAGAGTCAGCGGGCTCACGGCCGGTACAAACACGGACTCGAACCACGCGCGCCCTTTGCTCCTTACAAGCAGCCATCGCGACAGTATTCCCGCCGCGAAAGGCACCCCCAAATAGAGCCCCACACTACGCGCAACATCTGCCACCGAGAGTTGAAGCACGACGCCTCGAAGCCCCACCCAGCCGGGGAGAAGCGTCACAAAGATATGGGCATAAACCGGAAAAAACAGCACCTGGAAGAGCGAGTTGAACGCGACCAATCCAGCGCAGTACTCGGGATCGCCATCTGCCAGCTCGTTCCAAACCAGCACCATCGCGATGCACGGAGAGATGCCCACCAAGATAAGACCAGTCATGTACTCAGGCTTGTCGCGTAGCGTGAGCGTGGCGAGCGCGAACATCAGCGCAGGCGCGAGCACCCAATTGAACAAGACAGAGAGTCCGAACACCTGCGGGTTACGGAACACTTGCCCGAGCTCCTCGTAGCGAACCTTCGCCAGCGGCGGAAACATCATGACCATGAGCCCGATAGCGATGGGAATGGAGGTGCTGCCTGCACTCATACGATTCAGGGCAGCGGGCACGCTCGGTGCCGCAACGCCAAGGGCGATACCAAACCCCATCGCGACAAAGATCCATGCGGTGAGGTAGCGATCGAGGAATGACAATTTGCGTAGGAGAGCAGTCATAGATCCTTTATTTCAATCGCAACTTGACGATAACAAAGAGATATTACAGAGACCCTGCCAAGGCCTTAAACCGACGCATTGCAGCGGGCTCTACACAGTAACAAACGCGCACTCCGTCGATCTCCCCGTGAATCAGGCCGGAATCCTTCAGTACCTTGAGATGCTGCGACACCGTCGACTGAGAGAGAGAAAATTCGCTCGCGATATTCCCGCAATAACAGCCTTGCACGTGCGCAAGCATTCTCAATATCCGAACGCGCACGGGGTGGGCGACCGCCTTGGCGAATGCCGCGAGCTCCGTGTTGGCTCGTTCTCCCTCAACGGGGCGCAAGTCCAATCCAGCAGCCGCATCTGAGCAGCAGGGTTCAGGATTATCTTGCCGAGCATTCATCGGCATATGACGATACATACGCTCTGAGAAAGTCGCAACAAGGTTCTCAACTTGGCGCCATGGGTCCGTGCAATTTCAGGAGTGAGTGTTGTTTGGTGGGATCTGCGATTCAGCCAGCGCCGTTGAATTCTGGAAGCACGCACTTGCCCGACGCGGTTCGAGCAGGCTTTGCACCCAGTGGAGCAACGAAGCTTATGTCTTTGGTGCGCTGTACACCGGACGCGACATCGAAAGACAAAGGAGCGAGCTCGGTTTGGTTCCGGTCTTCTCCCAACGGGGGGACCATTCTTGTTGGGAGGGCTGTGTAGCGAGTTGGCGGTGGTAGGCAAGCTCCGCGCGTAGCGCGGCTGCGGTTGTCGTTGTTTGAGTGCAAACGTTCGTTGTTGTACCAGTCGATGTATTCCGCAACCTTCCGCTGGAGGTCGCTGAAGGAGCCGAAGGCATCTCCGAGCTCGCGCTTGAGTGCGGCGAAGAAGCTTTCGGCGACGGCGCTTCCCCCTTTGACGCGCGCGGCGCGCACGGTAGGACGCGACGACAACCG
>JAYWGI010000035.1:0-3437 GCA_043779025.1 Myxococcales bacterium | reverse complement strand
TCCTCAACCCGTGAAAGAGAACTCCATGTCCGTCGCCAAGCCTCGCAAAATATTCGTCAACATGCCCGTGGCCGATCTCACCAAGTCGATGGCCTTTTTTACCGGGCTTGGGTTCACGTTTAACATGCAGTTTACCAACGACAGCGGCGCATGCATGGTGGTGAGCGACGACGCCTTTGTGATGCTGCTGGCCACGCCCTTTTTCAGGGGCTTCACCGATCGCGCGATCTGCAACACTGCAACCCACACCGAAACGCTGTGTGCGCTGTCGTGCGAAAGCCGCGCAGAGGTCGAGGAGTTCCTCGCCAAGGCGATGAGCTTGGGGGCGTCGGCGGCGAAGGAGAGCCAAGATCACGGCTTCATGGTGCAGTGCAGCTTCTACGACTTGGACGGCCACCACTGGGAAGTCTTTTGGATGGATCCAAACTACATGCAACCCAGCTGAGCTGAGCCCACGCCTCCCCTTACAGCGAAGGCGGATCGCAGTGGGCGTCTACCCCAGTGGGGGAGATAACCAAGGTACACGATTTCAGAAACCGCATGCCGACGAGGCCGTCGTGTTTGCAGGGCTCATCGTTGCTGTTTGGAGAGCTGTCCGTCAGTGTCACATGGGCCTTGAGAAGCGTGGAGTCTACAAGCATCGCGACGCTCTTCACCTCGCCGCTGGTCGCAACGCCCCCGGCCCCTAGTGTTCTGGAAGTGCCGATGTCGTGTGCCTTCTCAAGCGCCGCGCCGGCCTTGCTCGTGCGTTTGAGGGAGACGTCACTTGCGCCCGTGTCGATGGCCAGTGTGGTCGCGATGCCCTCCACCTCCGACGCCACCAGCAGCGCGCGCGCGCGGACGCCCGACTCCTCGTAGGTGCAGGCGTCGATGCGCACGGAGAGTCCGCGCCCGGGGCGCGTGCCTGGAGCAACCCAACCAAACTTGCCGCCGCGCAAGTCCAAGAGCACCGAGCGTTGTGTGCTCGCCAAGGCTTGAGGCGAAAGAATCATGCCGATCCCCAACTGCTCAAACACGAGCGGCAGCTGGGTGCGCACTGTGTCGGGAATCGCAATGGTCCCCAGCCCCGGTACGATAACGCTCACATTGAGCAAGCGCTGGAGCGTGACCGTCTTGCCCGATGAGTCGCGCCCAATGGGCGCGGGCGGGCCGGGTGGCGCCTCGGCAAATCCACCTGCAAACGCGTACGCAAGTACCGACACTTGCGCGCCCGTGTCCACGATGGCGAGCGTCTTCTTTCCGCCGATCTCCACCTCAATGAGCGGAAGCGGTAGGCGCTTGCCGGGAGCCAACTCATTTTTGCTGTAGATTACAGGCACGGTTTGAGTGACCTGTATGGGCGCACGTGCGGCCAAGTTGCTACCCCCGCAGGCGGCTAGCACGAGGCAAGAAAGAGCAAGGCGCGCAGGCAACATAGATGCAGGAGACATCTATTTTGCCCAGGGGTCAAAAATCGCGCTGGGCGCGGCTTTACACTTCTTCACGCGACCGCAGGTACGGTCTTCACATTGGGGTCCCACAATGAGTGCTGTGAACACCAGGGCAATCCAGCCGTGGCTGCTCGCAGAGGATCAGAATCCTCATAACCTCCGTGGCGCGAGAAAAGTCGCTACGAGAGTCGCTCGACCAAGTTCGTGAAACCACCCGATGTGCGCGTGCAAGGCGCGCCGGCACGCGTGCAGGCCGACCCCTCGCTCATTGCGCGCGCGCTCGAGAACATGACCGAGAACGCGCGCCACTACGGCGGTGGTGCGGACGTGGTTGAGGTGGCGTTTGATCACGACGCCGCGCCTGTACTTGAGACGAGCTCGGGCGGCGTGAGTGTGTGGGTGCATGATCGCGGCCCTGGTTTGCCCGAGGGCGACCCCGCGCAAATCTTCGCGCTGTTCTACCGCAAGGGAGGCACGGAGCATGGTGGCTTGGGCTTGGGCCTCACGTTGGTGGAGCGCATTGCGCGCGCCCACGGCGGTGAAGTGCGCGCCGAGCGGCGTGTTGGCGGCGGCGCCAGTGTGGGGTTCTGGCTTCCGACGATCGCAGCCGACACGTAGTCGCGCGTCGCTGTTGAGACCTACGGCCGAGCCGCCTCATCCGCGAGCAGCTCTTGCCAGCGGAGCAGCGCACTGCCTGCATGCTGCACAAAATCGATCTGCACGCGATCGTCACTCTCGCTGCCGGCCCACGCGCCGCGCAGTGCTTCGGGCTCACGCATGAGGCGCGCGTATCGCCCGGGCAACTGCATGCGAAGCAGGTAATTCACTGAGGACTCCAGTTGATGTCGCAGCGCATCTTGCTCACTGACGTTGGCCCTAGACAAGCCTGCGCGCACACGCCGGCGCCAGGCCATCAGCGTGGCGCCCGCTGCCTCACTGCGGCTCGCGGCGGGCGTTGTACGTGGCACGAGCCATGGGCCAAAGCCATAGGCGCCTTCGCTGTCGTAGGGCGTCTCGCCTGCGGAGTACTGCGTGGCCCGCTGCGCGCGATTCCAGTCGATGCAGAATGCAAGTGCGTCCTCGGCCGGTGCCGAGTCCCAAAGCGCATCTAGTGCTTGGCAGGTCCAATGCTCCTCGCCGGCCCAGTACTTGCTGCCGAAAAAGTTCCAGCCTTGGTGGGCCAAAAACTCCAGACCGCGCTCCGCTTGCGCGCGCCACTCGGGTCGCTTCAACACCTCGGCCGCGCGAGCCAGCGCGAGCGTGGCCTCGCCGCTGTAGTAGGGCAGGCGCACGCTCGCCCATGCGCCAAGGGTGCCGCTGCGCGGGTCCCGCAAGCCCTGATCGTAGATGTGCGAAAAGTCACCGTTGGGCCTTTGTGCGCTCGCGACAAAGCGCGCGAGCTTGTCCAGATCTGCGCGGGCGGCGATATTTCCAGGGTCCTTGGAGACCCATTCTGCGAGCGAAATAACGCCGATCGCTGAGGCTCCCAAGCTCGCGTAGCTCTCACCCGGCATGGTGACACAGGTGTGCCCAGCGCAGGGTTTAAGTGTGGACTGCATGTAGGTGTGCGCATGCGAAAGAGCGCTCTGGGGTGTGCCCTCGCCCAAGGTTTGAGCCATAAAGAACATGGCACCTGTGTGGCGCGCCATGTTGTAGCCGGGCAAGTCCTCATTGGTGGAGGCGAGGACCAAGTAGCGAAAGGAGCCATCGCTGTGTTGCGCCCGTGCGAGGTAGTTCGCGGCGTCGCGAATGGCATCCCCTGTGCTCCGTGATGTAGCGGTTAGGCGCGGCTCCTCGGCCCGGAACCTGCGCACGGAGATTTGGGACGCTTGGACATTGAGGCGAGAGGACAGCTCGCGCCGCAGCGCAGGGATGTCCAGGCCGTACGCGATGGCGGTGTCGCCGTAGGCGCGATCGTAGAGGTGCAACGACCAGAGCTCGCTGGGCGACACGATCGTGCTTCGTCCACCGCCCGTGGCCTCCAGTCCGTCACGCCACGGCGCAATG
>JAYWGI010000034.1:0-3439 GCA_043779025.1 Myxococcales bacterium | reverse complement strand
TCGTCACGCGACGTTTACCTCGGCCAGGTTTCGGCGCCGCGCCGCAGCGTGCCCGTGCAGGAAACAGCGCGCTACGCAGCTGCACCCGCAGCGCAACGTGGCTACGCGCTGCCCACGCAAGAGCATGAGTGGGACGTCCCAGCGTTCCAGCGCCGTGGCCTCTGAGCAGCAAGCTCGCTCAAGAGAGAAGCCCTTCGACTGTGGTCGAGGGGCTTCTCTCTTTTGTGCCTCGTATTCAAGGTAGTGTGATGTAGCGCGCTAGTTGATCGAGCAGCAATTGACCGGCGTGCAAGGGACATAGTCCCCACTGGTCACGAGGTACGGCTCGACGAGCAACTTTCGCAAGCATATCCCGATGTCGTCGCGCCACCGGAAAGAACAAATACAACTCGTGCCCGCGCTCGTCCCAACCTCGCAGCTGTAAAAATGACTGCGTCTCGCTATGTTTCTCGACTCCACGCTCCGTCAGACTCGCGCTCGCCACAAACGCACCGGGCTTCAGGACGACAACAAATACAGAACCGTCTCCCCGCGTACCGACCAATTGCTGCTCGGGCGAAGCGACAACGCGCAGCGTCGTGGCTTGTCGGAATGCTTGGAACATCCGCTCAAGCCGGTAACAAAGCAGCATGAGCAAAAGGAACGAAATGACCACACTCGCTGCTGCAACTTGGCCCGCCACCTGCGCATCATTCACGTGGTGCACAATGAGAAAGCCCGAGGCGCTTACGGCCATCAGGAAAAACGCAACGACCCATGGCCGAAAGCGCCAGTAGTAGGTCGGGGAAAGTGAGCTCGCGAGAAAGACGTGTCGCGAAGGATGACACCGGCGGACGCTCAACAGTACGCCTGCAACGATCGCGCACACAAGCGGCGCCCACCAGTCGATGATGTGAGGGTGACTGGGCAAAACTGCGGAAGGTGCGGCTTCGTAGACGGGCATCTAAGAGCGTAGGCTAATCGCCAACTTCGGCCGCCGCACCAGTTTCCGTAGCTCACCCCACGTCGGCGTGGCCGATAGATTCAATGACCAGCACGAGCATTGACCAACAAACACGCCTACTTGGCTCGTGCTTACGGTTGAGTCGACGGAATTCTCCGCGCGCCCGCTCAGGCGTATCCTTCGGCCTGAAGCGCAAACAGTTTTGCGTAGGTCTTCGGCGCAGCGAGCAGCGCTTGGTGACTGCCGTCCTCGGTGACCTTGCCGCCCTCGAGCACCAAGATCCGATCGGCCATGCGCACGGTGGCGAAGCGATGGGAGATGAGCAGTGCCGTGTGTCCTTCCGACAGCGCGCGAAAGCGTTCAAACACCGCGTGCTCGGCCTCGGCGTCCAGTGCTGCTGTGGGCTCATCGAGCACCAAGATGCTGGCGTCGTCCTTCATGAACGCGCGCGACAATGCGACCTTCTGCCACTGTCCACCGGACAGCTCTACGCCTCCGCGAAAAATATGGCCCAGCGCGGCATCCAAACCGCCAGGCAATTGCCTCACCAATTCGTCCGCGCCACCACGCTGTGCCGCATAAATCACGTGCGGTTCGCTGTCCAAGTGCCGCAAATCGCCTAAGCCCACGTTTTCGCGCAGAGACAGCTGGTACTGGTTAAAATCCTGAAACGCCACGCCGAATTTCTCGCGCAATGCAGCCTGGTCCCAGGCGCGCGTATCGACGCCATCGATCAACACGGCGCCCTCCGTGGGCACATAGAGGCCAGTACAAAGCTTGACGATCGTGGTCTTGCCCGCGCCATTCTTGCCGACCAGGGCAATCCTCTGCCCGGGCTCGATCTCCAGGTTCAAATGGCGAAGCGCCCATTCGTCTTTGCCGCGGTACTTAAAGCCTACATCGCGAAACGAAATGCTTCCTGTAGCGCCTTGCTTGGCAGGAGCGTTGGGCGTCCATGCATGCGCTGGCTCTTCGAGATTGGCATCCAAGTACGCAAACAGATTTGACATGTAGAGGTTGTGCTCATAGAGCGCGCTGACCGACCCCAGCAGCGACTGGAACGCGCTCTGCGACTGCCTAAACGCCAGCACATACAGCGTCATCTCGCCCACCGTCAGCGTGCCCGCGGCTGTCAGCCAAGCAACAGCGCCGTAGGTGCCATAGAGCGAGAGCAAGGAGAGTGTGGACAGCGCTGTTGTTACCCAAGCTTTAGACCACGCAAGCCGCGCGTCCTCGCGATGAAACTTCTCCGACGTGCTCCGGTAGCGCTCCAAAAAAAAGTCCGCCAATCCGAGAAGGCGAACCTCTTTGGCGTGCTCGTCGTTGGCCAGCACATACTCCAAGTAGGCGAGAGCGCGACTTTCCGGCGAGCGCCAATTGCGGAGCTTAAATGTCGCCTTCGAAAAGCGAACTTCGCCCAATGTTGCGGGCACCGTCATGACCAACAAAAAAACAGCTACCCACGCGTGAAAGTTCGCGAGCACCAGCAAAAAGCCAACAAGGGAGATGCTGTGCTGCAACAGAGCCAGGGCGTCACCTAGAAGCGCGACGGGCCGAGAAGAAGCCTCGCGACGCGCGCGCGTCATCTTGTCGTAAAACTCGGAATCTTCGAAGTGGCTGAGCGACAGCTTTGTTGCCTTGGTCAAAATGGCTTGGTTGATGTCGACGCCCAAACGCGATCCCAAGACCTGACGCACCAAACCCAAACCGCGCATCGCGACCAGCTGTACCGCAAGGAGCGCAAGCTCAGCCGCGACGCCAACGAGCGCGCGACGCGTGTCGTGGGTGAGCACAGCATCCACAATGCGTTTGCCCGTCCAGGCAATGGCCACCGGCAAAATGCCGCCCATCAAGACAAGGGCGAGGTAGGTCAGCGAGAGCGGTCGGGACGACGCCCACACCAAGCGTGAGCCCCGAAGCACATAGCGAAAGGATTCCCGCAGCCGCTGGTGGAGCGAAGCGGGGCTTTGTGGTTCGTTCGGAAGGTGGCGCATGGAAGCCCAGACTGCGCACGGAGCACCTGCAGCGCAAGCGCTGCGCTCCCTAGGCGCCGAGTGACCACCCAAAACTTGGGCGCTCTCCCACCGGTAGGTAGAAAAGCGCCCAAATGCCGCTGTAGCTGCATGCAGTCTACATGTGTGTGATGATATTGTCGCCGAACTCGCTGCACTTCACTTCCGTCGCGCCGTCCATTTGGCGCGCGAAATCGTAGGTGACGCGCTTGCTGGCAATGGCGCCGTCCATGCCCTTCAAGATCAAATCGGCGGCCTCAACCCAACCCATGTGCCGGAGCATCATCTCGCCCGACAGCACCACACTGCCGGGGTTCACTTTGTCAAGGTCTGCGTACTTGGGCGCCGTGCCGTGGGTGGCCTCAAAGATGGCGTGGCCAGAGACGTAGTTGATGTTGCCGCCGGGCGCGATGCCGATGCCGCCCACTTGCGCCGCGAGGGCGTCGGAGAGGTAGTCGCCGTTCAGGTTCAGCGTGGCGATGAC
>JAYWGI010000033.1:0-3464 GCA_043779025.1 Myxococcales bacterium | reverse complement strand
GGGCGCTTGACGCCGTACTTCGAGCGGCTGACCGTGCGGTTCGCCTTGTTGGAAGAGGAGGCGCCACCGATGGCGCCGGCGGCGTCGAGGGTGCCGCGAACGACGTGGTAACGCACGCCGGGAAGGTCTTTGACACGGCCGCCGCGGATCAGCACCACCGAGTGCTCCTGCAGGTTGTGGCCTTCGCCCGGGATGTAGCTCGTCACTTCCATGCCGTTGGTAAGGCGCACGCGGCAGACCTTACGAAGAGCAGAGTTCGGCTTCTTGGGGGTGGTCGTGTAGACACGAACACAAACGCCGCGCTTTTGCGGGCAGCTCTTGAGGGCCGGAGAGGCCGTCTTCCACACCGTTTTTACGCGGCCGTGGCGAATCAGTTGGTTAATCGTAGGCATAACAGTCCTTGTCCGTGCCCTTAGGGATTCGTCCACGCAGGAGGTGTTTGGCGAATCCGCACACCTATTGTGGGCCTAAAGGAGGGCGTCGAAGCATAGCGGAGCGCGGGATGGAGTCAAGAGAGATCGGGAATGCGAAGCCGGATGATTCAAAGCTGACGAGCGTATCGCTGGCAAAGAGCCGCGACGACGACCAACAACAGCGCCACCAGGTACAGAGCCTCGTACTTCAAGCGCAACTTCAAGCGTTCTAGCATAGCGTTGACAATCGGTTCCCCAAACCCATCAAGGAGCTCTTCGCCTACACCCAGGCACGCGGCGAGCGCTTCGTAGGAGAACTCTGAAGATGGCTGGGCTATCCCAGCAACAATTCGCCGACCCGCAAACACGCTGCGTACGAGCGCCTGTGTTTCAGGGTCCGTGGGTGGTTGTTCCGCGGCGAACTCTTCCTCAAGAAACTCGTCGACGTGTTGAGCGTCGGGGAAAAATCGACTTTCCCAACTCTCGGCTTCTCCCTCAGCCACCCAAGGACCATCGCCCACGAACCGTATTGCGCGCCGCTGGATGCCGTCGACAAAGCGGCGCAGGGCAAATAGTGACGCGGCTGTGTCGATGACGACGCTGACGACCTCGGTGTGCAAGTCGGCCGAGAGACGACAGCCAGGCTCGAAGCCGTCTGCCGCGTGGGCAGAGACGCGAAGCTCCAGCCACGGGACTGTTTTGTGACGGACCGCGCGGGCATCACGCTCGTTGAGCTGCTCAAGGGCGGTGGCTGCAAATGACGGCGCTGCACCGGGTGCATTGCCATCCTTCCCATGGTGAGGAACACGAACGAAGACGGAGAGCACTTTGGACATGGAGTGTGTCTACGTTTGGGGGCGCGCAGAGTCAAAGGCACCGCGAAATCGAACACAGGCCAATCGGCGACACCTCAAAACAACCCCTGCTGCTTGGTCAGAACATGCACCTCGGGCATATGCATCGGCTCTGACAGAAGTGGGTTCAGGGCTTGCACCCATTGTCTGCCTAAGCCTGGCATCGTGGGGACCACCTCGCTGTGAGCAAAGACATAGAGCGTTTGCAAGCCTTGCTCGAGCCACTCCTGCACGCGCTGCGCCCACGCCTTGATGCGATCGCTGTCGGTCGGATCTATGTCGTATCCCCTGAACCGAATCATGGCGGTGGGACTGCTGAGCGCCATGTGCACGGCATCGCGACGGCCCGCCGTGTCGGTGATGATCAAGCTATGCCCCATCGGATGCAAGCGCTCGCACAGGCGCTGCAAATAGCGAGGTTCAAACCAGCTCGGGTGGCGCACCTCGACCGCGATGGGCAGGGGCAGGTCACGAACGTAGTCAATCAGACTTGCGCCTTGGGCGGGTCCAAACTCCTGCCCCATTTGCAGAAAGGGCCTTCCAAGCGTTGGGCCCAGGCGATGGATCTGTTTGAGAAAATGCGCTGTGATGTGAGACACCCCCAACAGCGCGGCGTCGTGGCTTATCTGCTTGGGAAACTTGGGGCAAAAACGAAAGTTGTCGGGCACCGCGTTGCGCCAGTTGTCGAACACGGCATCGCTCGGCACTGCGTAGTGGGTGCTGTTGACCTCCACGGTATTGAACTGCTGCGCATAGCGCCCGAGCATTTGTTCGGTGGCAAGCGACGGTGCATACAAGATGTCGCGCCAAGTTTTTTCGGACCATACAGGACAGCCAACGTAAACGTTCGGCGCGTGCGATGAGACGCCGCGCAGCACCAACGCGTTGACGTCGGGGTCCGGCTGCAAGGCCGTGCGCATCGCACGTACCTGCAAGGGGCTGGCATCACCGAACTTCATGTTTCGGCGTTCGAGCTAGCGCAACACGTCGGAAAGCATGAAGGCATTTGATTGCAGCGTCACCAACACGTTCTCCAGTCGATTCTTGGCACCGTGCTGCACAGGCCACGCGCTTGCAAATGGGTGACGTATACACTCAGTGCGAACCGGGCAACTCCGGCCCCTTCTCGGACTGCTGAAGCCGGGCACCAACTCACCCGCCAAACACTTCGTCGGCGCTTGTTGCCTTGAGCGCGCGCAGCAGCCAGGTGTCGAGTGATTCGTGATCCTGGCAAGATTGCACCTGCGCGCACTGCGCGGCGCTAGGGGCCAGTCCGCGAGCACCAAGCACGGCCAGTAACGCACTGGCTTTGCCCTCCGCTTTGCCTTCCGCTTTGCCAAGTGCCACGCCCTCCGCTTTGCCCTTCTCCCGTCCCGCGGCCTGCATCTTGAGATAAACTGGGCTGTCGTCGTACCAAGCGGGTGCACCCATGAGATCCTCCATATGGATTGAGAATTCGGTTCCGAAAAGCTTCTCTAACAGACGATAGCAGATTTCATCGTGGATGGGCCTTGAGCCCAGCACTTCTGCACCTAGCAATTTGGCTTGTTCCAGAGCAGCAGGCTCGCCCGCATGCATGGCGGCGCCCAGTACCGCGAGCAAGAAATCGAGCTCGCTTCCTGCGCCGGGCCAGCGGCCCAACGGTAGCTCATCGGGGCCCACAACCGTGGGCGAGAGCTGGGCCCCCGTGCCGAAGACAATCTTCCGGCGCGCCCACATTGCGACGCGGCGCGTGGGACAGATCACGAGCAGCGTGACCGGGCACGTGTGCATGGCATGCAACCCTGCGACATAGGCTGGCCACGACGCGCGCTTCTGCGCATCTGGCCGGCGCTGCACCTCGACGACCACCACATGGCTCGTGGGCTCGCCGCACAACAAAACGAGATCGGCTGTAAACTGCACGGGTATGAGCTGGCTCGCATCGCCCGAAGCTTCTCGCACGTTGCCGAGCGCTGGCGGCCGGACGCCCGCGACCTCGAGCAGGCGCTCCAGCAGCGCTGGCTCTGCGCGACGAAGAAGCTCTCGCCACGCCTCATGCTCGTAGGTGGGTGCCATCACCTACGACGCAGCAAAGGACGTACCAGGCTTGCGCCTTGCAGATTCGCTTGGGATACCGTCGTGTTGGGCGGCTGCGGTGTCCAAAGCGGTGTCCGTGGACGGCACGCCGGGACACCGTCCTGTTGCCTCGACCTGG
>JAYWGI010000032.1:0-3483 GCA_043779025.1 Myxococcales bacterium | reverse complement strand
CTGCAGCGACCTTGCCCGTGACCTTGGTGATGCTCGAGGTTATTCGCGATCACTATTACCGCACGGGCGTGCGCATTGGCATGAAGCCCGCGGGCGGTGTGCGCACAGCCAAGCAAGCGTTGCACTACTTGGTGTTGCTCAAGGAGACGTTGGGCGACGCGTGGCTGACGCCCGACTTGTTCCGGTTTGGCGCGAGTGCGCTTTTGAACGACGTGTTGATGCAGCTCGAAAAAGAGCGCACTGGGCTCTACGCCGGCCGCGAAGACTTCTCGAAGGAATGACCATGAGCACCTCAAAGAAACCCGTGAAGACTGCACCCAAGACCAGCACTCCGCAGAACAATGCGCTGGAGTTTGGGAAAGCGTGGGACTACGCGCCGGCGCCGGAGGCCTCGGACTACCTGAGTATTTCCAAGCAGCATCAGCTGTTTGTAGGCGGCGGCTGGCAGGCTCCCACGTCAAAAAAATACTACGACACCATCAACCCAGCCACGGAAGCTGTGCTGAGTTCGGTCGCTGAAGCCAACGCAGCCGACGTAGACTTGGCCGTGCGCGCTGCGCGTACAGCCGGCGAAAAGTACTGGTTCAAGATGCCGGGCAAAGAGCGTGCGAAGTACATCTATCGCATTGCGCGCGTGCTGCAGGAGCGTGCCCGCGAGTTCGCCGTGTTGGAGACGCTCAACAATGGCAAACCCATCAAGGAGTCGCGCGACTTCGACGTGCCGCAAGCTGCTGCGCACTTCTTCTATCATGCGGGCTGGGCCGACAAATTGGATTTGGCCTTTCAGGGCCGCAGCACACGCCCCGTTGGCGTCGTGGGGCAGATCATTCCATGGAACTTCCCGCTGCTGATGTGCGCATGGAAGCTCGCTCCTGCACTCGCATGCGGCAACACGGTGGTTCTCAAGCCGTCGGAGACCACACCGCTTACGGCGCTTCTGCTTGCGAAATTGCTGGAGGACATCGACTTGCCTCCAGGCGTCGTAAACATCGTCACGGGCGCGGGCGCGACGGGCGCGGCGATGGTCGCGCACGCGGGCATCAACAAGATCGCGTTCACTGGTAGCACCGCGGTGGGCAAAGGCATCCAGCGCGCGCTCGCCGGCACGGGCAAGCGCCTCACGCTTGAGTTGGGCGGCAAGGCGGCAAACATTGTGTTCGAAGACGCGGCGCTCGACCAAGCGGTTGAAGGCATCGTAGCGGGCATCTTCTTTAATCAAGGCCAAGTGTGCTGCGCGGGGTCGCGTCTCTTGGTGGAAGAGAGCATTCAGGAGCCCTTGCTGCGGCGCTTGCGCGACCGCATGGCGAGTTTGCGCGTGGGCGACCCTATGGACAAAAATACCGACGTTGGGGCCATCAATTCGGCGGCGCAACTGGGCCGTGTCCGCGACCTCGTTGCGGCCGGTGTGGCCGAGGGCGCAACGTTGTACAGTGCACCTACGCAGCTACCGAAGAAGGGCTTCTATCATGCGCCTACTTTGCTCGAGAACGCGACGCCTACCATGCGGGTCGTGCGCGAAGAGATCTTCGGCCCCGTGCTCACCGTAAGCAGCTTCCGCACACCGGATGAAGCTGTGGAGAAGGCCAACAATACAAATTACGGTCTCTCAGCGGGTGTTTGGACCGAAAAAGGCTCCAAGAGTTTCGCCATTGCGGGCAAGCTCAAAGCTGGTGTGGTGTGGGCGAACACCTTTAACAAGTTCGACCCTAGCTCACCCTTTGGCGGGTTCAAGGAGAGCGGCTTTGGCCGCGAGGGTGGCCGTCAGGGCTTGGCCGCTTACGTGGAGGTGCGCTGATGTCGACTGCCACACGTAGCGCAGCGCGCGCGGTTGTTCCTTCTGCCTTGGGCATCGCCAAGACGTACAAGATGTACGTGGGCGGCGCCTTCGTGCGCTCCGAATCCGGCCGCACCTTCACCATTACAAGCAGCTTCGGCTCCGACACACGGACGGTTTACATGCCCCTAGGCTCACGCAAAGACGTTCGCGATGCGGTGACCATTGCAAGCGCGGCCCAAGAGGGCTGGTGGGCGCGTACGGCGTACAACCGCGGTCAGATTCTGTACCGCTTGGCCGAGATGACGGACGCGCGTCGCAATGAACTTGTAGCGAGCAGCATGGCGGCCGGCCTGTCGGAGAAAGACGCGCACGCCGACCTCGCGGCGAGCGTCGAAGCGATTGTGTACTATGCAGGTATGTGCGACAAGCTTGGCGCCTTGCTCGCGAGCAGCAACCCTGTGTCGGGCCCGCACTTTGGATTCTCCGTGCCCGAGCCTACGGGCTTGGTCGGCGTCGTTGCGGCGAACACCTTTGGTTTGCTCGGCTTGGTGCGCGCGGCCCTGCCGGTGCTCGCTGGCGGCAACAGCGCCATCGCCATTGCAAGCGAGAAGGATCCGCGAACCGCACTTGTATGGGCCGAGTGCATCGCAACGAGCGATATGCCGTCGGGTGTGCTCAACGTGATCACGGGTGTCCGTGCCGACTTGGCGCTTCAGTTGGCCAAGCATCGCGAAGTGCGAGGTGTTTCGATGGTCGGCTTAAGTGCCGACGCGGCGGCTGCCGTTGACGCGGCGGCTGCCGACAATTGCAAACGGGTGAGCCGCAGCGATTCGCCCGTCGGACTCGGCGCGGTTGAGGCCTTCGTGGAAACGAAGAGCATCTGGCACCCTATTGGCAGCTGAGCGTCGATTGTTTCAGCGTTTCGATAAGTCGCTCTAAGTTTTGTGAAATACTGTCGCGCGCTTGCATCACTGCGAGTGCGCGATACGCTTCTATAGTGTGGTTTTTGCGTACGCTGCGCCCATCATTTTGTCTGATTTCGCAGCGTCATGGTTGCACGTGCGCCATGCACTCTTTTGCCTGTTTTCCGTGCTGGAGGCCGAAATGAAATCAATCAAGAACATCACGTCACAGGTTCGGGTTGTGCCTGCCCTCGTCGCCGCCGCTTGGTTGCTGCAGGCGGGGGTCGCTCATGCGGAATCGGACACATTTTGCACAGGCAAAGGACGTAGCGGCGCCCTGTCCGTCGGGGCCGCCAACACGGTCGTGAACACGTACGCGCCTGTGACGAGCGACGTCGCGGCCGGAGCGCGTACGCTCCCCGTGGGCGCGGCTACAGGCGCTGCGAGCACGTTCGCAGTCGGCGACATGGTGATGATTTGGCAGGTCGGTGGTCTCGCCCAAAGCGAAGCACCAAGTGGCGCGGGTGCATCCTTGGACTTGGGAAGCGTCGCGGGCGGGGCGGTGGGACGCTATGAACTCGCGCGCGTGAAATCGTTCGACGGCACCGACGTCACGCTCACCAAAGATACGATTTATAGTTACGCCGCGGGCGTCACCCAGTTGGTGCTGGTGCCCGAGTACACCACCGTATCTATTGCTGCGGCGGGTGGGGTCACAGCGCCCGCTTGGAACGGAAGTGTGGGCGGTATCGTGGCGTTCCTTGCGACCGGAGCCGTGACCAACGATGGTGTCGTAAGCGTAGC
>JAYWGI010000031.1:0-10254 GCA_043779025.1 Myxococcales bacterium | reverse complement strand
CAGGCCCACAGCCCCGCTGCAATCAGCGAGAACCCAAACAACGGTGCGTAACGTTTGAACATCAACTTGGCCTCCGTAGAACCCGCAATCAACACACGTGCAGCATGCACATCGCCGCGACTAGGACCAGATCCGCCAATTGCCTCGGAAGACCGTCCCTACATCGTCGCATGTCGGGTCGGTGATGACCAATTCTGGGACACCCGAACGATTCACGAGCACCGCATTCTGGCGAAAAACCCGTCCAAACGCCGTCGCTTCGTCCGGGTTCATATCGTGCACAAGCCAGGACGGCTCGCGCCATGCCCCCTCGCCATCGTGGTCATACCCCGTACAGGGCTCGACGCGGTAACAGCCCAAAACCAAGAGCTCGCGCATCACCGCATTGCGTTGATCGTTCACCTTTCGCGGCAACAGCATGGAGCGAGGATTGTACGCGGTAATAACGGCGAAAGGTCTTCGCAGCTCAGCCGGCAAGGTGCTGCTGTCGCTCACGACGTCGCCATCCATGGAGACGCGCAGGACACCATCGGCGTAAGGCAGTTCGTAAACGGTTGAGAGATAGGCGCGTAGAAGGGCTTGGTCCATTGGGGTCGTTTCCGACGTAAAGCTTACCCCATCTTTTTGGCAAACGCCGGCGCGTTCACGCCAAGCAGCCGGTAGCCCACACCCCGCACCGTTTGCAAATGCTGCGGCGCCTCGGGCCTCGCCTCCAATTGGGCGCGCAATTGGGCCACAAAATTGTCCACGGTGCGGCGGGTTACCTGCGGCGCAGAGCCCCAAACAGCGCGCAAAATTTCGTCTCGTGTGAGCGCGACCTCGGCATGCCGCCCAAGGTGCGAGAGCAATTCCCACTCGGTCAGCGTGAGCTCCACCCACTGCCCAGCCCGCATCACGGTCCGCGACACCGGCGAGACCACGACGTCGGCAAAGCCCCACGGCACGGGAGCTGAGACGGGTACGCGTCGAAGTGCCGCTTTCACGCGCGCCAACAGTTCGCGTACGCCAAAAGGCTTGGCCACATAGTCCACCGCACCTAGCTCTAACCCCAAAACTTTGTCGTCTTCGCCGCCTCGCGCGCTGAGCACAATCACCGGCACCTCGCGCCCCTCCGCACGCATTGCACGCAATACCTCGAAGCCATTCATGCCCGGCAGCATCACATCAAGCAACAGCAAGTCCGGCTCCGAGACCCGCAACATGACCAAGGCCTCCGGACCCGTCGCGGCGTGGCGCACCTGGTAGCCTTCACGCGCCAAATGGATACGCAGGCCCGCTGCGATAGCCGCGTCGTCCTCGACAATCATCACAACGCTCATCGTGCTTCTCCGATACGCAAGGTCACGCAGGTGCCCTTGTTGGGCTCGCTGCGAAGCAACACGCGGCCGCCATGTCCGCTTACGATATGCTTCACGATCGCCAGGCCCAGACCGCTGCCCTCTGCTTGGCGCCCCAAACGGTCATCCACACGGTAGAACTTTTGGAACACGCGCCGTTGCTCGTTGCGCGCGATACCAGGCCCACGGTCTCGCACGGAGAAATCAAGCGTACCCGAGGGACCTCGCACCAGTTCGATCACGACGGGCCCCGACTCGCCACCGTACTTTCGTGCATTATGCAACAAATTGGCGAGCGCGTCCGCAAGCGCATTGGCGTCTGCAAACACCCGCGCGCCTGGTGCCAAGTCCACGCGCTCGATGGGCACTTCAGGGTAGCGCTCAGCACCGTACAAATCCAAGGCGCGGTCGATCACTTCGGCCGCCAACACAGCCGAGCGCACGTAGACACGCCGGCCCGCTTCCATCTTTCCCCAATCGAGCAATCGCTCGATCATTTGCTGGAGTCGGGTGGACTCACGACGCAGCTGCACCACGCACTCATCGAACAACGCCGTGTCCTCCTTGGCGTGCTCCAGGGCCTCCACAAACATGGCCACGGAGGTCAGCGGTGTGCGCAGCTCATGGCTTACTTTGGAAACAAAATCGGCTTGCAGCTCCGACAACTTGGCCTCACGTCGCACGAACAAAAGAACAAGAACCGCCCCCACCACGAGCAAGACCACGAAGCTCATGTAGAGCAAACCGAACACGAGGTTCTCACGCACATGGCCACGTACAATCTGCACAATGGCCGTCGCCAACGTGAGCACGGTGGGCACGATGACGAGACCGACCAGCAGCGTCACAATGCGGCGGTAGCCTAAGCGCTGCGGACTTTGGGCCATGCCTCTCCGAACGCTGCAAGCCCCATGCACTCTACATCCACCTCACGACCGAACCACAAGCGCACGGACTCGGCCGCTTGCACCGCAAGCATGCGTTCTCCCGTGTGGGCCACGTAGCCCCGGCCGAGGAGCGACTCCGCGAGCAAGGTGGCAGCGCCGCCATAACGCACGTCGACGACCACAGGTTTCGAGTCCTGCGCCTCCCACAACAGCGCGCCGAGCGGCTCGTCGCCAAGCGCGCTGCTCGCTTGCACCACCACAGCCGCGCCCACATCAAAGCATGCGCCCCAAGCGACCACGGCACAGCCACCGATGCGATCTACGGCAACCTCGGCGCGCGCGACGTCTCGGGCCACCACCACCACGCGCACAAACCCCGCAGCCCGCAAAGCTTCCACCGACGAGAGCGCTGTCGCTCCCGCGCCGAGCACATAGGCTTTTGCGCCCAAACTAGATGCACTGAACACGCATTTGTTTAGCATACCTGCAATGCCTGCAACGTCGGTGTTGGCGCCGCACACGGCCCCATCGCTGGCGCGCCAGAGCGTGTTCACAACGGGGCCCTCCTCGCGATCGCAGAGCTCGGAGGCCGCGAATTTGAAGGGCGCTGTGACGTTGAACCCGGCCCACGCCCCCGCGCGCAGTTCGGCCACATAGCCGGGCAATTCACTCGCAACAACGCTACGCGCCTCATACGTGGCATCTGCACCCAATTGCGCATAGGCATTGGCGTGTAGTGCACGGCTTTTGGAGGACTCGACGTTCTCGCCAAGCAGTAAGAAGCGCTTCAAGGCAGCACCTTGGCGCGCACTTCGCCGTCTTCCAAACGCAGCTGCAGTACGTCGCCCGGAGCCGTGTCGCGCGCGCGCCGTACGAGCTTGCCCGACTCGGTGCGCGCCAGAGCATAGCCGCGCCCAAGTACGGCCAAGGGGCTTAGCGCGTCGAGGCGGGCGGCGGCCTGCGCGGCATGCGCAACGCGCAGCGCGTGGCCACGCCGCACTGCCTCGCACGCGCGTGCGTGCAGTGCATCGAGCAGAGCGCGCTGGCGGGTGATGCGGCCCTGGGGCTGCTGGGCCAGCAAGCGCGCGCTGAGGGAGGCGAGTGTGGAGCTACGCGGCGCCACCATCATGGCCGCGCGGCGCGAGAGGGCGAAGGCGCGGTCGTCGAGGGCGGACTGGGCGTGCGCTACGGCGAGGCGGGGATCGTCGAGCTTGCGGGCGGCGCGCTCAAGCATGAGGCGCCGGCGGTCGGTGCTGGTGCGCGCTGCGCGGAGCAAGCGAGCGCGCAATTCGAGCAAGGTGGCAGCGCGTGCTGCGTGATCCGGCACGCAGAATTCGGCGGCTTGCGATGGGGTGGCGGCGCGCATATCGGCGGCGAAGTCGGCAAGCGTGACGTCGACCTCGTGGCCCACAGCGCTGACGATAGGCACCGGGCAGGCCGCAATCGCGCGCACGACGGACTCATCGTTAAACGCCATCAGGTCATCGAGCGAACCGCCACCACGACCGATGATGATCACATCCACCTGGGGCACGCGCACCAACATGGCCAGCGCGGCGACGATGCTCGCGGCGGCGCCCGCGCCTTGCACGGTGGCAGGTGACAGCACAATGTGCGCACCACCGCGCCGAAACGCCACCTTGCGGATGTCGTGGATCACTGCCCCCGTGCGACTGGTCACCACACCGACCATGCGCGGCTCTGCCGGCAATGCGCGCTTGCGATCGCGTGCAAACAAGCCCTCCGCCTCCAACTTCTCCTTGAGGCGCTCCACCGCGGCGAGCAAGGCTCCTACACCCGCCAAGTCGGCGCGATCGGCCACAAATTGCAGGCGTCCGCGCGGTGACCAATAGGTGGGCTTTCCGCGCAACCGGATGCGCGCGCCATTCTGCACCAGCTGTCGTACGCGCGGCGTGATGGTCGCCTTGTACATCACCACATCGACGCTGGCGTCCTCCGTCTCATCTTTGAGTGTAAAGTACAAATGCCCTGTAGGCGATGCTTTCACGCCCAAGGCCTCCCCCTCCACCAACACCTTCTGCTCAAACCCTCGGTCGATGGTGTTCTTTAGAGAGCGGCCCAATCCGGCGACGCTGAGCACCTCGGGCTCGGCAGGAGGTGCGGGCTCCGCCGGCCCTACGAGTTCTACGGGCGTAACCAACGCGGGATCGATTGCGGCTACCGCATGTGCTGGCGCCTGGGGCGCCAGTATCTGCACACGTCGCACGCGCCGCTCCTGTACCTTCACAGCCACTGCCGGCGCCGCGACCGCCGCCGACGGGCTCTCGCGGAAGAAATCAAGGCTCAACGTGTTCGTGTCTTTGCGCGCCACAGCGTGACTCTAGCTCAGCGTCTACCCTCGTGGTAGCGATGCGCCCACCATGCAGCGTAAATTCACCAAAGTCCTCGTGGCCAACCGTGGCGAAATCGCCGTACGCGTCATTCGTACTTTGCGCGAGATGGGCATCAAGTCCGTCGCCATCTACAGCGAAGTAGACCGCGGGGCGCTGCACGTGCGCATGGCGGACGAGGCCTACCCCGTGGGGCCCGCGGCCGCGAGTGAGAGCTACTTGCGCATGGACAAGGTGCTTGCGGTGGCCAAGGCCTGCGGTGCGGACGCGATCCACCCTGGCTATGGTTTCCTGAGCGAAAACCCTGCATTTGTCGACGCATGCAGCGACGCAGGCATCGTGTTTATCGGGCCTCCTGCAAGCGCGATGCGCAAGCTTGGCTCGAAGACGGCCGCGCGCGACGTAATGTCCGCGGCCGGCGTGCCCATCGTGCCCGGCGCCACCTGTAACACGGCGGAGGAAGCCATCACCGCATCGGCCGCCATTGGATACCCCGTGATGCTCAAGGCCTCGGCAGGCGGTGGCGGCAAGGGCATGCGATTGGTGCACGCTGCAGACGAGATGGCCAATGCCTGGGAGCGCGCGCGCAGCGAGGCCCAAAAGTTCTTCGGCGACGACACCGTGTACATCGAGAAGGCCATTCTCTCGCCCCGCCATGTGGAGATTCAGGTTCTGGGCGACACGCACGGCCACATGGTGCATGTGTTCGAGCGAGACTGCTCGATTCAGCGACGCAATCAAAAGGTCGTCGAGGAGACGCCTTCGCCCGCGGCGTCGCCTGAGCTTATTGCAAAGATGGGCGCGATCTCGGTGCAGGGCGCCAAAGCGGTGGGGTATTTTTCGGCGGGCACGTTTGAGTTTTTGCTCGCGCAAGATGGCGCTTTTTACTTCCTAGAGATGAATACACGCCTGCAGGTCGAGCACCCTGTGACGGAGCTCGTCTCAGGCTTGGATTTGGTGCGGGAGATGGTGCGCATCGCCGAGGGCGAAGAGCTCGGGTATGAGCAAAAAGACTTGTCCGCGCGCGGCGCGGCCATCGAGTGCCGCATCTACGCCGAAGACCCGAGCACAGGTTTTTTGCCCTCGCCAGGCACCATTGTTTCGCTCACAGTGCCGTCGGGCCCCGGCGTGCGCGACGACGGAGGTGCGTACGCGGGCTGCGAGATCTCGAGCTTCTACGATCCGCTCATCTCCAAACTCTCCGTGTGGGCACCCACGCGCGCATTGGCTGTGGAACGCATGAAACGCGCGCTGAGCGAGTATGTAGTCACGGGCATTCGCACCAATCTCGCGTTTCACCAAAAGCTGTTCGCGCACGAGGACTTCGCCGCTGGCAACTACGACACGGGCTTCTTGGGTAGGCACGACGCCGCACTCATGGGCTACGCGGAGCCCTCACCTGAACGTGCGACGGCCATTGCTGTTGCTGTGGCGATGGCGGCCGCCGACGCCGAGCGTGCCATCGGCACGCAAACCGCCGACATCGGCGAGGCGGGCGCCAAGCTCTCGCCGTGGGTGGCGCAGCATCGTGCAGGCATGCGCTGAATGCACGGTAGCGTTTGTGATGATTGATCCCGTCGCCTCCCGTTTGAGGCCTCGTTGCGCTTCGCACATTGCGATGTAGGTGCGTCTTACGTACCATCCTCGATTATGCGATTCCGCTCTACAAACCGTTTACTGGGCCTCACTCTGGCAACAGCATGCATATTACATTCATCTTTGGCGCACGCAAAGCCCAAGCCGAAGTCCAAGCCTACGGCTGGACAAAAGGCTCCCGTGGTCGCAGCGCCGTCAGCTCCCGCGCCAGAACCTGAACCCGCGCCCGCTCAATTGGCGCCTCAAAGTCGAGTCGAAACCCAAGTCGAACCGGATGATGTTGGCCTCGCAACGCCCATCTCGAAGGACCTTCAGATCTCGGGCCTGCTGTACTTGGGCTTACCCGGTCTGGGCACCTATGAAACACTCAGCGTGGGCGCGATGGTTCGGGGCACTTACAAGCTGACGCCTCAGATTTTCGCCACCGGTCGCATCGGATTTGTCTACGGCCTCCCGCGCACCTATAGCTCCACGTACCCGGTGGTCGGCGCAGGCGGCACGGTCACGACGCAGACCTATGAGGTATCTGCCACTTACGCTTACATTCCAATCTTGGTCGGAGGGCGCTACTACCTCGACAAAACTCGGACCGGATTGCACGGCGACGCCGAGCTTGGAATCTATCCCGTGTGGGCCGGCGTCTCGAGCAGCTACGCCGGGATTGGTAGCAGCGGCAGCGCGATGAGCATCGTTGGTGGGGTCAACGTGGGTGCGGGCTACGTGCTCCCGGGCAAGTTGCCACTCGACCTGATGGTGGAGTGGAGCACCCAAGTCGGCTTGGGGCTGAGCGCTGGCATTCCACTTTTCTAATCCTCCCTGGCAACACCGCGGCGTTGTGGTAGCGCTGCTGCCATGTCGCCGCGGTCTTTTTACATCACGACCCCCATCTATTACGTGAACGACGTGCCTCACTTGGGCACGGCCTACACCACCATCGCGGCCGATGCGCTCTGCCGTTTTCATGCGCTCTCTGGCGAGGACGCACGCCTACTTACGGGCACCGACGAGCACGGCATGAAGCTCGAGCGCATCGCCACCCTACGCGGCATGTCACCCCAGGCCTTTGTAGACTCCATGAGCGCGCCGTTCAGAGCCGCATGGGACACGCTGGGCATCGCTTACGACGACTTTATCCGCACCACCGAGCCGCGCCACAAAGAGTTCGCGCAGGACTTGTGGCGGCGCGTGCGCGCTCGCGGCTTCTTGTACGAAGCGAGCTACGACGGCTGGTACTGCGTGGGCTGCGAGGCCTACAAGACCGAGAAGGAACTCGAGCCCGGCAACCTTTGCCCCATCCACAAGGCACCTGCAGAGAAACTTGCAGAGAGCACCTATTTCTTCAAGCTTTCTGCGTTTGAGAAGCCGCTGCTTGATTTCTACGAGCGTCACCCGGACTTTGTAAAACCCACCACGCGGCTCAACGAAGTGCTCAGTTTTGTGCGCGGCGGCTTGCAGGATTTGAGCGTGTCTCGCACGAGTTTCTCGTGGGGCATCCCGGTGCCCGACGCGCCCGAGCACATCATGTATGTGTGGTTCGACGCTCTCGCCAACTACCTCTCGGCGCTTTCAAGTGGCACGGCCGGCCTCGACAGCGCGCTGGGACACTACTGGCCCGGCGGCGCGAACAACGGTCGAGCCACGCACTTGGTGGGCAAGGATATCTTGCGGTTTCATGCGGTGTATTGGCCCGCATTTTTGATGGCTGCAGGATACACAGAAGAGCAAATGCCCTCTCAGGTGGTGGCCCACGGGTTTCTCACCGTCGACGGCCAGAAGATGTCCAAGAGCTTGCGCAACGCCGTGAACCCCGTCCGCATCGCCGAGGAGCTTGGCCGCGACGTGCTGCGCTTTCAGCTGCTTCGCGCCATCCCGTTCGGCCAGGACGGAGACTTTGACCACGCCGCCATGCTTGAGCGCTACAACGCCGACCTTGGTAAAAACCTAGGCAATCTTCTCGCGCGCACGCTTGGACTTTGCGTCAAAATGACCGACACCAAGGTGCCCGCGATGGGTACACTCACGGACCTCGAGACCGAGCTCGCGGCGCAAGTAAGTGCATTGCTCACGCAGTGTGCGGCGGCGTGGGAGAACGCAGAACCGCATCGGGCGCTCGAGGCGACGTGGGCCATCTCGTCGCTCACCAACCAGTATGTCGACCGCGCGGCACCGTGGGCGCTGGCCAAAGCAGGAGACACGGCGCGCGTAGGCACGGTGCTTGCCACGTTGCTCTCACTGCTCGAGACACTCTCAAGGCTCATCACCCCGGTGATGCCCGACAAGGGCGCGGAGATGCGTGCGCAGTTGGGCTTGCCGCCCCATGTGGCCACCCGCGGCACGTCGCAATGGCCCATGCAGACTGCACCCATGCTTCCGGGCCACGCGCTCGCGCCGGGTGCACCCCTGTTCCAAACGCTGGATAAGGACCAAGTCGCCGCCATGCTCGCCAAGTTGGTTCCACCTGCAGAAATACAGTCTATAGTGCGTGAAGAAGAGGCCAACGCCCCTCCTCCCACAGCAGCCGGCGATGAGCTCTTGCCTGCCATTGCCTACGACGATTTCGCGCGCGTAGATTTGCGCGTGGGTTTGGTGCTTTCGGCGGAGCGTGTTCCTAAGAAGGACAAGCTGCTCAAGCTCGCCGTCGACGTGGGCGAACCAGAACCACGCGCGATTGTGGCGGGCTTGGCGCTCACCTTCACACCGGAGCAGTTGGTGGGGCGACGCGTGGTGGTCGTGGCCAACTTGGCGCCACGCGATTTTGGCAAAGGCCTTGTGTCGCACGGTATGCTGCTCGCGAGCGGCCCCTCGGAAGCGCTGATCTTGGCCGGCATTGGTGAAGATGCCGCGCCCGGTTCGAAGTTGAAGTAGCGGGGCGCTTCCAACCACAAAAGTGCTCCGGCCACGCAACACTTTGCTCCGCCGCGCCGATGCGCTCGCGCGTGGTGCACGCTTGCACCACGCGTACCAAAGGAGCCAGAGTGCCGGCTTACCCCATGCTCAAAGACGCGACCTACGAAGATTTGCTCGTGCTCCCCGAGAGCGTCAAAGCTGAACTCATTGACGGCGTCATCGTGTCGCAATCGCAGCCCAGCGGCCCGCACCAAAATGCGGCCGGTGGGATCTACCGCGACGTCAGCCAAGCTTTTCAGCGCCGACGAACTACGGGAGGCGGAGGGGATGGCAACGGCCCCAAGCGCCCCGGTGGCTGGGTGATCTTGCACGGGATGGAGCTGCACTTGGGCCCCAACGTGCTGGTTCCGGATATCTCGGGTTGGCTTGCGCCACGCATGCCGCATTTGCGTTCCTTGCGGTATACAAGCATTGTTCCGGACTGGGTCTGCGAAGTCCTATCGCCAAGCACGGCGCGCATGGACCGGGTTCGCAAAATGGATCTTTACGGCAGCGCAGGAGTTCCCCATGTGTGGCTCGTTGAGCCGCTCGAGCAATTCGTCGAAATGTATTCGCTGCAGCAGGGCAGCTACAGACGGGTCCACACTGCCATGGAGGACGAGGGCGGAGAATTTGTGCCTTTTGAGGCGGTCAGGCTGCACGTCGGCGAATGGTGGCCCTGGGACTGAACCCGATGCACATCCGACGGCCCACGTGCATTGTGCACGTAGGCCTGTTGCTCAGACGAACCTACGAAGCTTCGCCGTTGATGATGTTGTAAGCGGCGACGAGGAGGTCTTTGAGGTGCTCGAGGTCGCTCGCGCCATTCAGTGCGAAGGAGGTCCAACCATTGCTGAATGTCGTGGCGCGACTTCCGGCAAGGGGCGCGGCTTGAGCCTCGGGCAGCGGCACCCAAAGTAGCGGTGTGCGACGATCCATCTGGAGTCTTGCAAAGACCCAGGTGCGGTGCTGCGCAACGTGAATTTTGAAGTACGCCACAGCGTCCTCATAGGCACATGGCAGCTCCGACCCAAGGAGGCGAGCAACCACCGCGAACGCACAGGGCCAAACGCATCATCTGACAGATCGCACTTTGTAGTTTTGTGTGTGTTTGTTTCGCACCTAAGTTTTGTCCTTGTTGCCAAAGTTCTCGCCGTGAGGCGTGATGGCTGCTTTTTTGCTGTTCATGGCGATTCC
>JAYWGI010000030.1:0-10259 GCA_043779025.1 Myxococcales bacterium | reverse complement strand
ATGACATCTCCCGTTTAGAGCTCGCAGCCTCAGGCGGCGTGCAAAGCGCGAGCAACGATCTGAACCGAGGTCTTGCGTACTTGCAGCGCGGGCTGTCGGCCGAGCGCACGCCTCAAGACTTGGGCCAAGCCATCGCCGGGCTCGAAGCCGCACGTGCCCATACAAGGGACGCACCCGTGAACCGTGCCGCTGGGGAGGCTCTACGGATCGCGCGCGCGGAGGTCGCGAAAGCGCGCAACGCACGAGGAGAAACAGACGATTTTGCGCCGCAGGGTTGGCTCGTCGCGTTTCTCGCGAAGCGCCCGATGGCGCCGATTTTCACGGGCGCATCGCTCGTGCTGGCACTCGCGCTCGCGCTCGCTGTTTCTCGGCGAAAGCTCGGCGGCGTAGCGGCCTCTCTGGGCCTTGCCTGGGCATGCGCCCTGAGCCTCGCGGTGCTCGCACACCGAAGCCCTGCCCGCTCCTTCGTCCTGATTGCCGCCGATGCGCGCCCCGAGAGCCCAGCGCACGTCCCCGTTGCTGGAGCATCGTTAACTCAGGGCGCACTTATTCATGGTGACGAAGCTCGGGCAGATGAACCTGGCTGGGTGAGGTTCGAACTTCGTGGAGAGTCGGTGCTTCTGCCGGCCGACGCGCTGCGTGAGCTCTAAAGAGCTCACGGCTCCAAGCGCGTCATCACATCAAAGCGAGGGCTCGTTGCGTCGTCCTCAAAAAATGCATGGCCCGTGCTGCGTACATTCAACCCCAAAAAAATAGCAGACTCAGCGGCCTCACGGACAAGCATGCACTCGACGAGAACACGGCGCATACATCCATCCGGGCCCGCGATTATGCGGTCCGTGACGGCAATCACCTCGCGGACGCGCAAGCGCTGCTCCGGTGACATGCGCGGCGCAGTGGCCCCGACGCGGCGTGCACGAGCGACAAATGCCTCAGGCCCTCCTTGCCTCATCCATGCCCGCGCCTGCGTAGTGGCGCGGGCCGCACGAACGGCCGTCGCGACGTCGCGCGCTGAGGGCGTAGAGGGCGTAGGCACGCCCCAGGACCCGCGATGCAGCACGTAGTGCTGATGCTCGGCGCGCGCCACAGCCAGACTTGCATCCCCCACTTCAGCAAAGAACTCGCGCTCCGAGACGTAGAGAACCCGATGGCGTGGCCCCACGTTGAAGCGCTGGATTCCCCGAATGGCGCGGCTCCGAAGACCTTGCTCGTGCCTTACTTGTACGACCACGCCAAGCTCGTGCCCCGCCGCAGCGCCCACAAATTCTTCGCACATGCGTGCCATGCGCGCGAGTCGATTGGGCAAAGCATTCCAGGCGTGTGCGTCAATGGTGAGCAATGGGAAACTCGCGTTTGGCAAAGGGTGGAACGAAGTGCGGGCAGAGGGTGGTAGATCGCGCGTAGGCCTGATAGGCAGTTTAACCATGCGTTATGACGTCCGCCTCGTACCGGGGCAAGCCCCGAGATCCGTCGAAGTCATCGAGCTGCCGTCCGGTAAGCACTCGATACGTGTAGATGGCAAGGAAGTCCAGGTGGACTTGGTTCGCATCGGCTCGCAACTTTCGGTGCGCGTCGAGGGACAAGTGGTCGACCTCACCGTGGAGGGGCTCCCGCCCGATGTGGGCGTGATCGCAGGCGACTACCGCGCCTATGTGAACGTGGAGAGCGAGCGCATGAAGGCCGCCAGCGCGGCCAAGCGCGGCTCGGAGCTTTCGGGCGACATGGTGATCAAAAGCCCCATGCCAGGACGCGTGGTGAAGGTTTTGGCAAATGCCGGCAAGGCTGTTTCGCCAGGAGAAACGTTGATGGTTCTTGAGGCCATGAAGATGGAGAACGAAGTCAAAGCGAAGGCGCCTGGCGTCGTGGCAGAGCTGTTCGTTGCCGAGGGCGCGACGGTTGAGGCCAACGCGAAGTTAATCCGCATCGTGGCCGCCACATGAACGCCGCGCACGCCACCGATACCGACCATGCCACCAATGCGCCGCGCGAGAGGGCAAAAGGACCGCGCCTGCCCAAGCTCAAAGCTCCAAAGCTAAAGCCACCGAAGAAGTCGATTCGCGACGACGCATTTAACATCCCGAACCTTCTCACGTTTGCGCGCGTGCTCATGATTCCCATTTGCCTTTGGTATCTGGACCAAGGCACACCGGAGGGGTGCTACTGGTCCGCCGCCATCTTTACGGTGGCCGCCATCACCGACGCGCTGGATGGCTTTTTAGCGCGCCGTATGGGCGTGGTGAGCGTGCTCGGCAAGTTTCTCGATCCGCTCGCTGACAAGCTTATCGTCATGAGCTGCATGATCTGGCTCGTCCCCATGGGACGCCTGCCGGCGTGGGTTACGGCCCTCGTCGTCGCGCGCGAGATCTGCGTGACAGGCCTGCGCAGTGTGGCGGCAAGCGAGGGTGTGGTGATCGCCGCGGGCCAAGAGGGGAAAATAAAAACCGCATTTCAGATGATCGGTTTGGTCGCCCTGCTCGTCGGGTATCCCCAGCATTTTTCCTATGCGGGCATCGACCTAGGCGTATGCGACGTAGTACGGGTGGGCCAGATATTGGTCTACCTCAGCCTCGCCTTCTCGGTGCTGAGCGCCGCGCAGTACGCCGCGCTCTTTGTGTTGGCGGTAGACGCCAAGGACAAGGTCGCCGTGCCCCAAAAACCTCCTGCCTAGGGCGCTCCTGCGCAGTGGCGCTATCGACCCAGTACGCCGTCGAGTCGCTGTTGGAGCTCGATGAGGTCGACGACGTTCTGTGCGTAGTCCATGTGGGTGGTGTCGATACGGAGCACGGGCGACAAGTCGTAATCTGCAAACCAGTCCTCGTAGAGCCCGTGCAGCCGCTTTAAGTAGGCATGCGGGATCGCCATCTCCATTTCGCGCCCACGTTGCTTGATACGGCGCTTGGTCGCAGGCAGCGAGCAGGTCACAGCGATGAGCAGCTGTGGCGCCCGAATCGAGCGCTTGATGCCTGAGTACAGGCGCTCGTAGAGCTTCCAATCGCGCTCTGAAAGGTGGCCCTGCAGCATGAGGTTCTTTGCGAAAATCTCGGCGTCTTCGTAAAGCGTGCGATCTACAACAACGGTCCCCTCCGCTTGCTCCATTGCCTGATGCATCTCGAACTTGTGCGCCAAGAAATAAGCTTGCGACTGCAAGGCCCAACGCGGCATATCGCCGTAGAAATCTGACAAATAGGGATTTTCGTCGTTGGGCTCATAGAACGGCGTAAGCCCATAACGTTGCTCCATCCATCGCACCAGCGACGTCTTGCCGGCGCCAATCGTCCCTGCAACGGCGATGTATCCCTTCATCTTCGCGCCCCCCTGGCGCCCTCGCCTACCACGACCTTCACGCTCTTCAAGTGCGGATAGTCACCGATGGCTACCGGATAGTCGAGCGGGGGCTTGGCATCGCGCATCGAGGCCAAGGTCGTCCCCGAAAGCGTGGCCCCGTCGCTAAGCAACTTGCGAAACTTGGGCAAGCCGGTCTTGCGGTGGTTGGTACAAAACAAGATGCGCGCACCGGGTGCCGCAATGCGAAGGACACTCGCAGCGAGCTCGGCATAGTGATCGCTCGCGACCCAACGCTTGCCGCGCACCGTGGAGTACGAAGGCGGGTCACACACGATAAGGTCGTAACGCAGACCGCGTTTGGCGGCGCGCAGAAGCCACGCGAACACATCGTCGGCGATGCAGTGGTGCGTGCACTTGGAGCCTGTTGCTTGCACGCCCGCTTTGGCCTGCGCCAGCGCCACCAACGATGCGTCCACGCTTGTGATCTCTACTGGGCCTCCAGCGGCTGCAGCCACGCTAAATGCACCGTGATAGGCGAACAAGTTGAGCACGCGGGCGCCGCCGGCCTCCTTCCCGAACCATATGCGATTGGCGCGCTGATCGAGGAAAATTCCTGTCGAAAGCCCGTCGCCCAACGCGGCCACGTACGGTGTGCCATGTTCATGCACAACAAGCGCCGGGTCCGCGGCAGCGCCGCGCGACGGACCGGCGGGAGCCCACTTGTCGCTTCGGGTATCCACCACCGTGTTGGCTTGCTTGGGCCGTGTTTTCTCGTACACGCCCTCGAAGCCAAGTGCATATACCGCGTCGAGCACGCGCGCCTTACGGCCTAGGTCGTCCCAAATGGGGTCGTCGTAGAACTGCACCACCGCAAAGCCGCCGTACGCATCCACCGCGAGCTTTGGCAACGCATCGCCGTTTTCGTTCACAACGCGAAACGCTGTGGTCAGGGGATCACGAAACAATCCGTAGCGCTTCTCTATAGCCCACAGCAGCGCTTGACGAAGCGCCGCGGGCTCGTCGTACACTTTTGCGCCCCATACATCGCCGCGTAGCCAACGCTCGAAGTCTGCGGGCACGGGCGCTTGAAACCTGACTTCACGTGCCTCGCTAGGATGCGCAAACGCGAGCGCGCGCGCATGCAGAAAAAGGCGCGGTGCAGCCTCGCCGCCGTAGAGCGGGTCGCCGACGATGGGGTGCCCGATCGCACTCAACTGCACACGCGCCTGATGCATGCGTCCGGTGTGCAAATCGATCTCCACAAGGGTGCGCTGCCCCGCCGCCCGCAAGCTCCGCACCGTCGACTCGGCGAAGATGCCGCCCGAGGCGCTACGTGCAACATGCATGGTTCCCTTGACCTCCGCCAAGTAATGCTTCAGGCGCCGCTCTCCGCGAAACTGCCCGGAGACCAAGGCCGTGTAGGTCTTCGCAATGTGACGCCCCTCAAAGCTCTTCGCGAGCGACGCATTGGCGCTCTTGCGGCGTGCGTAGACCATGAGGCCACTGGTCATGGTGTCCAGCCGCTGGTGCGAGCCTACGTAGGCCGGCGCGCCCTCGCGTGCGGTTAGCCACGTGAGCAAGCGTGAGGGCAGGTCGTCGTCTCCCTGGGTAGCCGATTGCGAGGCCACATAGGCTGGCTTGTTTACGACAAGGAGATCCGGGTCTTCATGCAGAAGCCAGGAAGCATCAAACGGACAATGAATCGCAAGAACAGACACGGACCGAAGCCTTTAGCTCGGGTCTAGGCCCACGTCAGTCTCCAATCCATCGTCGGGGCGGGCAAATTCAATACGGCGCAGCCCGCCCTTGTGAAGTACGAGCGTAGCATTGACTTTGGCCACCTGTTTGCGCGACCGCAACGTGAGCAAAAGCGGCACCCTGTAGGATCGCGGGGCATCGACCAAGCGCATCGCGCCGGATTCCTCGTCGAACACGGGCACTTGCTTAATTCCATCATCCAGGCGCGCGAAGAGCGGAGAAAGGTCGTAGCGGAACACAAACTTCACACGTTGAACCCCGGCCTCCGTGAGGCTAGGCTGCGCAAGGACCTCACCCTTATTTGTGTACTTTACATGCACTACTGAATAGGTGTCTCCCGCCGCTGGATTCAACGGGTCAGGCGCAAACTCCGACGACTCATCGAAGCTCTCCTTGGCTGTGGCGACCACGTCACGCCCCGAAAGTCGCCTGCTGGGCGCCCTGTACTTGGTCACCCGCTGCGCATAGTTGCGATGCACACGGCCACTAATCCACAAACGGCCCACCTCCTTGATTCGGTCTTTGCCTGCGTATGCCACGCCCGCGATAACGAACAAAAAGACCAAACCTGAATTCAATGTATTCTCCACCTGACTGGCGCGACGTGCGATCATCAGCTGAAAGAACAGCGCCCAGGTAGAAGCCAGAATGGCGCCCACCGCGGCCACCCAGTGGTGAATGCGCTCCGCTACGTGAAAGCGGTCTGCTTCCAAAAAAAGGATCTCTTGAAAGTGCTTCTTCAGCTGACTCGCACGCGCCAGATATCGCTCCATGGTGTCCGGACGGCGCGGATCGGCGAGCAAAAAATGCCTCGCGCGCCGATGTGCCATCTCGCGACCAACGCATGCCGTGAGCATGGCGCGCACCGCTTCTAGTGGCACTGGGAGCCCATCAGGAAAAGCTTTTTGCAGGGCGCGCTCACACGCGCCCAGGATGTCCGTCATCCGCACGCTCAGGTACTCGTCAGCCAAGCGTCGCTCGCGTCGCAGCTCCGAAGCTTCCTCCGGAACTAGCCGCAACCAAAGCAGACGCGCGTCTTCGAGATTGCGAACAGCCGCCTCTACGTGACGACACAACTCTTCCGCCCGGGGCTCGCGTGTAGAGTGCACGGGTGCCACGTCGAACTCTCGGCACACATAGCGGAACTGATCACGACACGCGGTAAGCGATGCCGCCAACGCCAGCGCCGCGCGTCGCAAGTCGTCCAAGCTCGGTCGCTCGAGCGACGCTGGCGCCTCCTGGGCATCGAGCCTGGCAAATGCTTGAAGCTGCCCCCACGGCGAATGCTGCGCGTAGGAATTGGAGGGCACGGCCAAGTCTAGAGCAATCTCAAATGCGTTGGCGCCTTGCCTTGGCAACGCCAAGGACACGCTCCATTCGATGCGAGAGGCATCATGCAGCCCAACCCGCGGGGGCAAAAGCGCGCTAGTGTCTTCTGCCGCCGAATGGGCGGCGGCAAAAGCCAGTGAGGGACGCGCGACAGACACCATGACGTCACAAGACTGTAACACAGCCAGCGATGGTTGCCCACGTCCACGCCAACGTTCGATTTGGCTGATGTTTGCTCTCGCGTTATTGCTAGCAAACGCTGCGGTTTTGCTGCCCCGGTGGCTTCCGTTCCAAGATCTTCCAGCCCACGCGGCGGCGTTGGCCGTGCGTGAACGACTTGCTGAGTCGCCCTTCGAGCAGCGGTACTTGGTCGACGCAACACGGCTTGGCCCCTACTCACTCTTTCGAGGATTGGGCCACCTGCTTGCGCCACTGCTGGGTGCCCTGAACGCAACGCGCATTCTGGCTGTCTTGCCGCTCTGGTTGACGCCGCTCTCTGCCCTGTGGCTACGCCGCGCTGTGTGCGGGCGTTGGGATGCCACCTATGCATTGCTCGGGCTGTACTGCACCCTTGGGCTCATGTTTGTGTTCGGTTTTGCTAGCTTTTTGACGGGCACTGCAGCGCTCATTGCATCCTACACGATATTTCTGGCCTTGCCGGAGAGCAAGCGCCAGGCGCGCATGTGGCCGCTCGCCGCCGCGTCCGCCGTCGCAACCTTCTATTCACATGGCTTTGCACTGCTCATTCTTGGCGCGCTGGTCACGGCGACTGTCTCGTCTGCGGTTGCGTGGAAGCGTGCATCCTGCACGCTAACCGCATTGTTGCCGGCGGTCGCATGTGCACTGTGGTCGCAACATGAGGTGAGCCTTGTGACGGCCCAAGTGTCCCGCTCTGAGGGCGCCGCTCGCACAGTCTTTCAGGGACCACTCGACAAGCTGAGCCTGCTGGCCACGCCAATGCTTGCGACACGCTTCGTCGTCGACGTCGCAGCAGGAGCAGCTCTATGGGGCACCCTGTTCTATGCGGCCTGGCGCCTGCGCAGCGACCCAGGCGGGACGGCAACAAAGCGAAGGGTGCTGCGCAGTGCGCTCGTGCTCGTGGGTATCTTTCTACTCGCGCCCCACAACGCGCATTGGTTTGGTTTTGTCGATGCCAGGCTGCTTCCCACAGCGTACTTGCTTCTTGCAGTCTCGTTACCCACAGGCTGGTGGACACCGAAGAAGCAAACTGCGGTGGGAGGAGTGGTTCTCTTGCACGTGCTCTTGCTGTGCGGCGCCGTACTGGGGTTCCAAAGGGAGATGGTGGACTTTGAAGCCGCAGCGATGATTCCCGCCGAGGCGCGCGTGCTCAATCTGCCTCTTCAGCCCAACAGCCGCTATGTTGCGGGTCATCCATTTCTGCACGCCGACAAGCTCTTGCTCCTTGAGCGCCCGATGCTGCTCAGCGATATGTGGCTGCATCAGGGTACCGGCTTGTATGCGCGCGAGCCCAATCCCGTACTTGCACTGGCGGCGAGTCATAGCGCCAGCGCAATAGCGCCTCAAAGTGCCTGGACAGGAGTCCACGACAAGGATTGGGACTACGCTTTGATTCGGAGCGACGACCTCAGCGACGGGTTCCTGCCCGCGGGCTGGTGCTACACCAAGCACGCAGGCGCCTGGTGGGTCGCGAAACGCACCGACCACGAAGATGACTGCAGCAGGCCGTAGCGGAGCGCACGCCGCGGCCCCTTTTTCGGCCGAAGCCCCAGAACTTTGGTAGGAGACATTACAACGCATGAAACTCGTTGTTATTGGCGCCGGCTACGTCGGCTTGGTCACCGGAACAGGGCTCTCGGACTTGGGTCACGAGGTCACCATCGTAGACATCGACCCCAAGAAGGTAGAGGGCTTGCGCGGCGGCGCCATTCCCATTTACGAGCCGGGTCTTGGCGACTTGGTGCGGCGCAACGTCGCCAACGGCCGCTTGCGATTTTCTACGTCCATCGAGGACAGTGATCGCGACGCAGACGCTTTCTTCATCGCGGTAGGCACCCCCGCTCGCGCGGACGGTAGCGCCGAGGTAAGTGCCGTTTACATTGCCGCCGCAGACATCGCCTTCGCCGCAAAAAAGTCGGCTGTCGTAGTCGTCAAGAGCACGGTGCCAGTGGGTACCTGCGACGCGGTGCAAGCCCACATTGAAAGCTGCAGCCCGAAGGGCACGCTCGAGGTCGTCTCCAATCCTGAGTTCCTCAAAGAGGGCGACGCGGTGAACGATTTTTTCAAGCCCGAGCGAATCGTGATCGGCGCACGCACCGACCACGCGCGCGCGGTGATTCGCGACTTGTATGCACCCCTGCAGCTCAGCGGTGAGCGGATGGTTGTCACGGATCCGCGCTCCTCAGAACTGGTGAAGTATGCATCCAATACGATGTTGGCGATACGTGTATCCTTCATGAATGAGCTGTCGCGGCTGTGCCATGCCACCGGCGCGGACATTCACTCGGTGCGCTTGGGCGTGGGCGCTGATAGCCGCATCGGCAAGCGTTTTCTCTACGCTGGCCCCGGTTACGGCGGCTCTTGCTTCCCCAAAGATGTGCAAGCTTTGCTCTCACTCGGCCGTGCCCATGGCGTGCCAATGCGCCTTGCGGAGGCCACCCACCAAGCCAATGAAGACCAAGGCGACTTTCTTGCAGACTTGGTCGATCGCTCGGTGGGCGGCGTATCTGGCAAGACCATTGCCTTCTGGGGCTTGGCCTTCAAACCCGAGACGGACGACGTACGTGACGCACCAAGCCTCCGATTGGCACGCGCGCTGGTTGCCAAAGGCGCGACCATCGTTGGGCATGACCCAGAGGGCGGCCCCAACTTTCTGCGTGAGCTTGCCGATTTGGGCGACGCGGTCCGCACCACTACGCAGGACTACGAAGCGCTCAAGGGAGCTCACACCGTGGTGTTGCTCACAGAGTGGCGTAGCTACCGCGCGCCCGACTTCTCTCGTATCGCGCGTTCTTTGGTACGGCCAGCGAGCGGTCTTAACCCCGTGGTTGTCGATGCGCGCAACGTGTGGCGCCCGGTGGAGGTTGCCCGTGCGGGCCTCCGGTATCAAGGCATTGGAGTGCCTAGCGCCGGCAGCACGGTGGTCTCCGCTCCCGCAAGCTCGCGCGCGCTGCACACATGAGCACGGCCGCCCCGCTGCGCGCTCCTATTCTGGTAACAGGCGGTGTGGGATTTATCGGTTACCACGTGAGCCAAGCTCTGCTCGCGCGCGGCGACCGCGTGGTGATTTTGGACGATTTTTCAGACGCGCCCTACCCCAGCGCGATGAAGGAGCGCAACGCACGCGATCTTGCGGCTGCCTTCCCGGAGGTAGGCGTTGTGCGCGGCTGCGTGACTGACGCAACGCTGCTCGCAGAGCTCGTTGCTGGCGCGGATGGGGTCATCCACTTGGCAGGTGTGGCGGGTGTGCGTCCCTCGTTCGTCGACCCGGCGCGCTACGCGCGCGTCAACACCGAGGGCACAGCCATCGTCCTGATGGCCATGAAGGCTGCAGGCGTGTCGCGTATCGCATTTGCCTCGAGCTCGTCGGTCTACGGCAACTCCACGCCCCTCCCTGCTGCCGAGGAATCACCGTGTGTGGTGCCAGAATCTCCGTATGCGGCGTCCAAGCGCGCGGCAGAATTGCTGGCCTCCGCGCTCGCTCCATCGATGCCAGGGCTCCGCTGTGCGGCGCTTCGATTTTTTACCGTATACGGACCGCGACAGCGCCCCGAGATGGCCATCACGCTTTTCGCTCAAAAGGCGATGCGCGGCGAGGAAATTCAAGTCTTCGGCGATGGGACCATGAGGCGCGATTTCACGCACGTGGATGACATCACCCGAGGCGTGCTGCTCGCGTACGATCGCGC
>JAYWGI010000029.1:0-3492 GCA_043779025.1 Myxococcales bacterium | reverse complement strand
TCGCCGCAATTCACAGGACACAATGTTTCATCACGCGCTACGCGCAATCAGCAACGGTGTCCCTGTGCCGCGGCGAATGCTTTGTGCATAGGCACGGTCGGATTCACCAGGTGCGCCTTGCAAGCCCGGAATGGAACAAATGCAGCCGCCCGCGCTCCAGCTCGCATAGTCTCTACCCATGCGGACTCAACGTTCTCACCGCCTTGTACTTGCGCTCACCCTGGCAGCCTTCGTGTTCGCAACCCACGCCGAGGCCACGGCGCCCGGTGACAAAAAACGCAAAGCTGAAGAAGCCACGCGCACCAAAATTGTGGCCCGCCTGGATTGTCAGGGCACGCTCTCACGTATTGAGGTTTGGCGTAGTCCAAAAGGCGTCGCGAAGGTCTACGTAGCGTTTGGCGATTTCCGCACATGCTCCCATGCGCCTACGCAAATCTTCGATGCCAAAGGCCTGCAAGTAGCGGCCTTTGGCGAACACCCCGTGGCCCCGGGCGAGGTGGTAAAACCAAAGAACACGACGCCATTTTGGGTTCGCGGTCTGACGCTCGGCGAGACACTGTGGCCATTTGCCAATTAGCGCGAACGCGGCGCGGCGAATCCAAGGCGTGAATCGCAAAGCGCCCAGATTCGCTTACAAAACGCCGCCATACAATTGCGTTCCTTCGCATCCGAGATAGGCTTTGAGAACAATGAGAAGCGCGTTGTTAAGTCGATCTAAGCACCGATGGGCGCCTGCACTGACGCTTGGTGTTGGTTTGATAGTGGCCTCGTGCACGGGGAGCATCGGCGGCGAGGGAGAGAGCGCAACGGGCGGTGCCGTGGTTCCTCCGGGACAGGTCGAGTTGGCCCCATCCTCACATTTGGTGCGACTCAGCGGGCTTCAATGGCGCAACGCCGCGCGCGACGCACTCCTGCTTGACGAGACCGTCGTGGCCGACCTCCCACTATCAGAGTCGTCGTTTGATCAGTTCGATACGCAGGCTGGAAATTACACCGTGAGCGCCACCACGTGGGATGAGTTGCGCGTCGGCAGCGAGAAGCTTGCGGACCGAGTCGTGGGCGACACCACACGTCTCGCCAAACTTGCGGGTGATGCCTCAAAGCCCGCCAAGGATCGGGCGCTGGTCGTTCTTCGTGCCGTTGGAAGGCGAGCGTACCGAAGGCCCCTAAAGGCCGAGGAGGAAGCTTCACTGCTCAAAATTTACGACGCCACGCAAGCCGCTCTGGCCAGTGGCGAGGACGGGTTCATCGGCGGTATTCGAGAGTGTTTGGCTGCACTCTTTCAGATGCCAGAGTTTATCTATCGCAGTGAGTTTGGCGCCAGCGACAGCGGGCAAGTCTCGCTTAAGGGACACGAGCTCGCGGCCAAGCTCTCGTTCGCGCTTTGGAATTCGGGACCCAGCGATGAGCTTCTAGACGCGGTCGACAAAGGGAAGCTCGACAGTGCTGCGGGCTACGACGAGTGGGTAGACAAGATGCTTCGCGACCCCAAAGCGTCGGAGGTGTTGGTGCGCTTCCACGGGCTGATGCTTGGCACAGGCAAGCTCAAGGGAATGCAGCGCGACGCATCCAAATTTCCCAAAGCCTACAATGGCCTCGGTGACGATATGGCCGAAGAACTCACTCGCTTTGTCAAGTACGTTGCGGTCGACGAGCAAGAGGGCGGTAGTTGGAAGACGCTACTGACGTCGAACACGGGCTTCGTGAATCAGAAGTTGGCTGGGCTCTACGACGTTCCGGCCACGCCTGAGATGGCCGACCCAAGCAAGTGGGTCAAGGTGGCACTGCCCAGCGCCACGCGCAGCGGCTTAGTGACACGCGCGGGGATAGCGAGCCTGCTTTCGAACGGGACAACACCGTCGAGCATCCATCGCGGTAAGTTCGTGGCTGACCACATTGCCTGTATTGCGGTGGTCACGGCGCCGAAGCAGATCGTTGTAGACTTCGATGCCAAGGCCGAGAAAACCAACCGCAAACGTGTCGAGGCCGTTACCAAGGGGTGTGGGGCTGGATGTCACGGAAACGGACGTGACGAGGTTGGCATCATGGGGCCATTGGGATTTGCCTTTGAGAACTATGACGCGTCCGGTGCATTTCGCGAGCGCGACAACGGAGAGCCCGTGGACGCCGCCGCGACAATGCCCGCATTTGGGGCCTTCGCAAACGGCATCGAGCTAATGGCCAAGCTAGCAGAAGCGAAAGACACGCACGGTTGCTACACCAAGCAATGGGCTTCGTACTTGCTCGGTCGCGTTCCCGGACCAAGCGAGATTCAAGCGCTCGCATCCACTGCCGAGAAGTCTTTGGCCGGGGCAAAAGTGCGCGAGGTTGTATCGGCGATTGTTCGCAGCGAGTTGTTCAAGATGAGGAAGAACTAATGTTTAGTCGACGACGTTTTCTTCAAGGTGCGGGGGGCGTTGTGGTGGCGTTGCCGTTGTTGGAAGGGCTGGCGCCAAAAAATGCGTATGCCGCTGGAACGCCTCCGTTTGCTTTGTTCTACCGCAAGCCGAATGGTGTGGCGCAGTTCGGTCATGGCCAGTTGCTACGCGGTTGTGCGGAGCACTTCTGGCCCGATATGCCCTCCGGCACCGAGCTCACGGCCGCGAATTGCCCCGACGAAAACTTGCGTGGCACAGGCGCGCTGACGGCCAAATACTGGAAGCGGGCCACGGTACTCAAAGGCTTGGCGCATCCGTTTACGGACTGGGGGCACGAGTGCGGCGTGTACCAAATGTTTACGGGTGCGAAGCTCGATTGGTTGCCTCAAAAGCCGAAGGATCCAACCCGCGGATGGTATGACTACAAGCTGAACGGCGAGTCGTTAGACAACCGCATCGCGCGCGAACTGACGGGCAAGGAGGAGTCGCTTGCGCTGCTTTTGCATCAATGGGGTGGCCAACAAATCCCCTCGTTTCTGCGGACGAAAAACGAACGCGGCTCGCAAACGGAGCGTCAGTTCTCGGCCGACTACCGTTCCATTTTTGACCGCCTTTTTGCTGGCCTCGGTGCGGATGATGCAAACGTGCAACGCGTGCGAGCTCGTCGTCAGAGCGTCAATGATTCGGTGCGCGAACAAATCTCCCGCCTGCGCAAAGACACGCGCCTTTCGAAGTCGGATCAAGACCGACTCGATCTGCACTTTTCGAGCATTCGAGATCTGGAGCGCTTGGTGGGCTGCGATCCGAGCAAGGAGGGCAATTTGCGAAACGATGCGAGCGGCTTTGAAGATCGCAATCGCAAAACCAACTACAACGAAACCTACAGGCTACGTCGCGACGGCGCGGAGATTGCGTCTAGGCTTGCGGCCTTGGCGTTCGCGTGCGGAGTCACAAGGTCCATCGTCGTGAGCCCCGTCGGTGGCCACACCGATGACATGCACTACGACGACGAATTCTCCGCGGAGTGGTCGGGCTTTGGCGATATGCATGAGTCCATCTCGCACGGAAAGCTCAACGAAGATCGCACATGGCGTGCGCATCAGCTGGTGGACAT
>JAYWGI010000028.1:0-10299 GCA_043779025.1 Myxococcales bacterium | reverse complement strand
TCACCACGCCAACCACCACCAACATCGCCTTCACGGAGGCGCTGTGCAAGCCCACGGGTGGCGGTATCGGGCTCTATCAAACCGTGGGCCAGAAGTTGGGCGACAACGACATCTCCGACAGGTTTATCATCAACAGTAAGTTTGCAAGTGATGAGCGCCATGGTGACGGCGGAGCCAGCGGCGACTATCCCGCTCCTGCAGGCTCGGGCGACAGCATCCGCATTCACGTTCTCAAATCGCTCGGCAACGACGTAGCGTCGGGCTACGCCGCCACGCAAGCGCAAGACATCCCATCACCGTTCAAAGGCGACGCCATGATGTCGCGCAGTGGCAAGCTTGTGAGCACGCGGGTGAGCGGCCCGGGCGCGAAGGGCATCGGGTACTCGCTCGATCGCCTTAGTTGGACGCAGGATGCAAACAACAACTATACGTTCCAACTGCAGGATGGGGGTCGCGTGTGTATGCCCGGCAACAAAGCCAACCTGTCGTTCGACGAACGCTTCCTCACAACGCACCACTACCTGACGCGTGAGGACTTCGCGGACCAAGCGAGCTTCGCCCCCTACGTCGGCAAGGGAGGTACGGATATCTATGTGTCCGATTTTGTCACCGGTCGCATCGTGAAAGCCGTGCACATGAACCCCGGACAACTGGCGGTCTTCCCGCACTTTCGTAGCGACGGCTGGCTCTACTTCTTGGTGCGCGATTCAAACACCGGCAAAGAATATGTCGCAGCAAGTGACATCGCGCTGCGGCTGACGGCTGCCACGCCGACGCCGACGCAGTAGTCGCGCCAGCAGTTAGAAACAACAAAGGTGCACACTGCATCTATGCAGTGTGCACCTTTCTAGTTTGTGTCATTCGCGCGACCGCGACATAACGACGCACGACGACGACGTGCGCGTGACCTCCTTCTGGACAGCCCCCCCAACAAGCCGCATGCAAAAAGCGCGACCCCCATCATGGGAGTGGCGCTTCAAGCACACGCCGGGGTAGTTCAGCGCGCCGGGCGATTGCTTCCACGCGGAACAGGCGCTGTGATGCACTCTGGCGCGCTTGGCGTGTCGGTGCAGCGCTTGATGTGATCAACCGCTATGCCAAACTTGGACGTCGCCCACGTGCTTTCGTCCACGCCGTCCAAGCGTGTTGGCATCCAGTGCGCATACGCAAACGACTTACCCGTGCTGCTACGTTCCGCCATGTAGGCTTTCGCCTTTGGGGTCGCAAGACCACCGATGCTAAACTGCGAGAACTCCATCCAGTCCCGGGCCACCGGCACGCGGTGGCAGTTCGCGCAAGGCCCCACCTCCTCACTCACGAGCTGCTTTGGAATCACGAAGCCCTGAGCGTCCTGATTCACAACGTAGAAGGGCGCGTCGTTCTTGCTGATGAGGTAGTCGTTGAGCTCACCCATTTTGGGCACAACTGACTTGCCATTGGCGCGCACCGCGCCATCAATCCAGCGGCTGTGCACAAAGGCCGACTTGGAGTGGCACTCGGTGCAGTAGGTAGGCTGCTGGCCAGCCCACATCGCAGGCGACTTGTCCACGTCGGCGGGGTTCACAACCGCAGCGCCGTCGGCTGCAGGGCCACCGCCACGACCGCGGCCAACCTGAGCGATCGAGTTCTGAAAGAAGCAGGTCTTTCCGTTCGCAGGGTTGTTGCCGATCATGGCAATGTCGCTGAACGTTTTGGTCTTCGTCATGCCGTTGCCGTCGTCGCCAACGGCACGGCACAGCAACACCCAGTGGGTGCCCTTGCTGTTCTTTGCAGAGTGCACCATTGCACCTGGCTGCACACCGCCTTGGGTCACGCGGTGCAGCATCATACCCTGCTCCGTGTCGTTCACGCAGTCGTACACGTAGTCGCGCGAGCTGAGCTCTTGGCCTGGGTCGCAGTTGGTGACAGGCACGCCGTTGCGCGTGACCGGAATCATTGCGCCCTCGATGCCAACGCCCTTCACCTTGGTGCCGTCGCCTTTTGCGATGAGCCCATCGCGGCAGTCGAAGGTGTCGTAGCCGCCGCCTGCACGCTTGGGGAAGAAGGGGTTCTCGCCGAGTTCCTGTTCGCAAAGCTGCGCGTAGGCGATCTGACTGGTGAGCTTTGTGCCCTCGCGCAGCCGCACCGGGCGGGCCGCAACCCCAATCGCCGTTCCGCTGTCAGTATTATTTGCCACTCCGCCGTCTGGCCCCGCCAAGGTGCGGGCCGACTCAACCGGCGAATAGGTGCCGAGTTCGAACGAGCCCTCGTCCCAGGCAAAAGCGAGATTCGTAACGAGTTTTGCGCGAGGCTTGCCTGCTGCGTTCACGACGCAGGCTTCGATGATGGGGTCGATGCCATTGGCGACCAAGGCGGCTCGCTCCGGCGTTTGATTCGCATCGTCCGTCGGGTCGAGCTCATTGAAGTGCAGGAGGTCGACCAAGTTCTGCGTGAGCTTAGGACCGTTCTTGTAGACTACCTTGCCCGACGCGGTTCGGCTCGCGACATCGCTCGCGGAGATGGTGACGCCGCCGTTTGCAAGCTCGGCGCAATTGAGGTCTTTCTGCGAAGTCAGCGTGATTTTCCCCTGACGCAACCGAACATAGAGCTTGTCTGTGGGCCGCAACGCGTAGCTTGGGTTGCGTGGTTGAAGCGTTGTGAGAACGCGACCGGCAAGCTCGCCCTCGGGCGCTTGTTCAAACAGGACCCCCAAGCCCAACGCGTTGTTCACGCCTAGCATGTCATCGTCGGACAAGTTCTCCTCCGAGGACTCTGAGGTTCCACAATTCACCACCACGGCGGCGCCGACGGACGAAAGGCACACTGCAGCGAGGGGGTAGACCCAAGAGGACATACGGTGCTTAGTTTTCACAACACAAGGGTCGCACCACAACCCTGCACAATGCAAGTTCGGGGGCGCCAACAATTCGGTGACGCAGGAAATCGGTGTCACTGTGGCGTCGTATGTAAGCGGACGTGGGAGTTTAATCTCTCGCGCAGGTCCGGCGAGTCACCTTCGCGTTGCTGAAGTGGCTCTGAAACCGAATCAACGCTGCAATGTACACCTACATCCGCGCACCCATCTGCAACGACTTTACGCTTCGGACTTGCACCCTGTCGCATTCGGTCAGCTATTCTTTGCGCATGCGAACACAGAGCTTGTTGCTTGTATGCGTCGGCGTGAGTGCGATGGTCGGCCTTTGGGCCTGCGCCTCCGATACAGTCGCGACCGACGAGGTTGACGTCTCGGCCCTTACCGATGATCAGCTGGCGCTCAAGGCACTGCAGATTCTGGGCGCCAAGCAGTTACCCGGCATTGCAAACTACGGCGTGCCAGGCGTGGTGGGCGAAGGCGCGTGCGCGTCCTGCCACTCGATCAATCAGCGCCAGATGGCAGAGTGGCAAACCAATTACAACGAGCAGCTGGGGCCCGAAGGCCTGTTGCGCAACGCGGCGACACTGCAGAATGACAAGATCAATTCGCTGCGTCGCGACCCAGGCAATAACCGCACGCGCTTCGCCCCGAATCGCATTGGGTTTGCGTCGGCGGGCGTCCACCTGGGTTTGGGCGCCAACGTGATCCCCGCCAAGCACCCGTTCGCGCACGCTCAGGGCACCTTCTTTGCCGAGCTCTTTAAGAACAAGGCATCCGTTTACGATTCGTTCCGCAGGCAGATGCTGATGCCCGTTGAGAACTCGCACGCGCGCCTCACACCCAGCGAGTACGAAACGGTGTTCACATGGCTCAGCAAGGGAATGCCCGAGGCCAACAAGTACATTCCCGAGCCCACGCAGCCCACCACGTGCGTTGAAAACTTCACCGGTTTGCGCGCGCACGCCATCGCGATAAAGAGCTCTAACTGGAGTACCTACAACCGTGACGAGCAAATCCCGATGTTTGCTTGCCCATCGCTTGAGTCCGATCCGCTTACTTGCTTTCAGCAAAAGAAGTCGAACAAGGACATTTTCCCTCTCGCGCGCGACACGGCATTCGGAAGAAATTGGGAGAAAGAAGGCAGCAGCGCCCGCATCGTTCGCAAACTTGGGTACGACACGTCGTTCTGGATGCGCACCTCGGCGGATGGCCGCTTCGTTGCCAACGGCGGCGGCCCCCAGGGTGAGGCCGTGATTGAGGACATGGCGCCCCAACTTACAGGTGCTCCGGCCCGCGAGATCAATGTCTCCGACAGCTACGACCCAGACTTCTTCCCTGACAACAAGGGCTTCATGTTCCCCGGCAACATCTGCCCGCAGAGCTTGCTCACCAACCCGCTCACGACACAGGTGTCGCTCAATGAGCCAGGGTGCAGCAGCTCCAGCGCGGACCTGTATCAAACCATCGGCCAGGTCGTTGGCGACAACTCCATCGCAGACCGCTTCGTGATCAGCAGCACGCATGCCAACGACGCGGGCAATGATTCGGGCGGCGGCGATCACCCCATGTTTGCAGACATCACCGCATCGATCACCATTCACCCCTTCCGCGCTAACGCCAATGATGCGGCTGGTGGCTACAAGGAACTTCCCGACGTTGCACCGGTTTCCACGCCGTTCCGCGGGGATGCCATGGTCTCGCGCAGCGGCAAGCTGGTCGCGACGCGCATTGCGGCAGCCGGCGGAGGCAACAACAACGCCAACGCGCTGCCTTCACTCGGCTACCAGTTGGACACGATGACGGCCACCAAGTCTGGCGACTCCTACCGCTTCACCCTCCGAGAGGCCGGCAAAATCTGTGTGCAGGGCAACAAGGCAAACCTCTCGTTTGATGAGCGTTTCCTTACCTCGCAGCACTACCTCCCCGCGACCAACAATGGCGGGACCTCGTCTGAAATTTGGGTTGCGGACTTTGTGACGGGCAAGACAGTGGTGGCACTCAAAATGAATCCAGGTCAGAACGCGAAGTACCCGCACTTCCGTAGTGACGGATGGCTCTACGTGCTCGTCGACGACTCCAACACGGGCGATGAGTACGTCGTAGCAAGCGACATCGCCATTCGTGCCGCGAAGGCAGCGCCCACTCCTTGAAGCGTATGGCTTGCCCATAAGAACAGAGGCCTCGGTGGAATGCACCGAGGCCTTTGTCGTTTGTGTTTAGTGTGCACTCACCCCGGCCGCGAACGGCAACGCGCCAATCGCTCAGCGCGCGTCGACCGCATCGTAATTCTGCACCGCACTTCGAATCACCTCCGAGAACGCTTCCGGCGCGTGGTCGTAGGACCACGAATAGTCCGTCGGAAAGCTCGCACGCTCCTTGGTGCGTCCGGACTTGGGGTGTTTGGCATTGTTGCCGATCACCTCTTCAAGAGGTGTCGTGCTGCCGGCATGCTGATGGCAGCCAATGCAATTGGTCTGCGCGTTGTGCTCCCCTTTCTCGATAAAGGGATTGCTGCACCAGCTGGGAGCGCCCACGCCGCCGTAGGTCGCCGCCAGAGAGTCGCCCAAGCTCCCGGCAAAGCCGCCACGCGGGTCTGGATCCATCTCGTCGAAGGCTGTGACCACGCACATCTTGTAATTGCTCCATGGGCCGCCGAGCGCGCGGATCTCCTGCGGGCGATCCGCCCCGAAGTCCTTGTCCGCATCGGGCGACCACCAGATGGTCACCCACAGCCAGTCCCGCAGTTCCTTGGTGATGAGGTGGAGCGCAGGCATACGCCAGTCGCTTCCGTCCGTCATGGTGACGCTGTAGATGGTGGCCGCGTTTGGGTTCTTGACCATCGTCGCCACGTCCTCGGTGCTCGGCCAGCCCGATGCTTTTCCTCCCGTCGCCGCGAGGTGCGCTCGAAGTGCCTCGGCGCTCGTGTCTACCTTTGGCAGCGCCGACGACGCGCCAGTCCGTCTCCACGACGCCTTGATGACGGCCGCATCACTGGGAAATTCCTCGTTGTAGCATTGCGAAAAATTGGTGGCCGAAGGCGCCGGTGTTGCATCAGTGATGTTGGGCAGCAGCGTGAAACACCTGTTCACGGCACCGTAGTTGTTCAAAAAATGCCGCACGTAGCCCGGGCTGTACGACACACGACCATTGCCGCCTAAGCCCTGCACAGTACGTGTATCTTGCAGCTTTTTGATACGCTTAAGATAATCTTCCTCCACCCAGGATCCGCCGTAGGTCGCATTCCACGCAAACGCTGCGTCGATTTCCGCGCTGGAGAAAGGCTTGCGCGCAACGCGATTGGCGCTGCCTGCATCGCCGTACAGTTTGTTGAACAACCGCCCGTAGTCGTCGGCGCCGTACCAAGTACGAAATAGCGGCAATGCGATCTCTTTGCGGGTGACCGCGCCGCTCGTGGACTTCGCGATGGCGGTGCCGGTTACTGGCGCCACCGTGCGCGCAATGGCAGCCCATGCAGCTTTGCGACGCTTCGACATGGACGAACGTAGCTCCTCGGTGCGGCTGCGCATGGTGGTGTCGGCTGGGTACGCTCTCGCCGCTCCGACAATCTTGCGTTCTCCGGCGCGTAGTCCGTCCGAGTCGGGGTCCTCGGCTGCGCTCGTGGAACAAGCGACGCCAACCGACACACTCAGCACGCCAAGCACGCAAAGCACGCAAAGCACGCAGAGCGAGGGAAGCGAAGAGCAACGGCGGGACGAAGTCGTAAATCTCATTGCCTGTAGTTTACAGGGCGGCCGCACCATGCGCGATTCTTTTGCGACTCGAACTGTAAGATCGAAACGCGTCCGTACGTTGGAGCGTGCATCGGAGGATTCTCATGCAACGTACATTACGCACCCGCACCCACATCTCACTCGCCACCCTCGCTCTCTTGGGCGCTTGCACACGCACCGAGCGTGCGCCCCGCACCGAAGCGCCCAGCGCAACTCCTCAGGCGGCGGCCATCGACGCTCCGTCAGTGCGAGACCGTCGCGAGGCACAGCCCTCGATGTCAGCACAGGCGATGCCCTCGCCCGCCAGCCCGCCCGTCGCTGAAACCAAGCGTGCTGGCGGCGCGATGACTCGAGTTGTACCAAAGCCCAAAAAAGGTGCCCACTACGCGGCCACGGACGATGCTCTGGAGGGCTTTCATGGCGGAGTGGTGGCAGCGGCGCCGTCGCGTTCGATGGGCGCGGCTTTGGGCAAAGGCGGCGGGGCGAGCGCGGAGAGAGCCGCGCCGCCGCACACGGGCGCCGTACTGGACAAAGCCTATGAGGGCGACGACGGCCGCGGCACGCCGGGCGAAAAGTATGTCCACACGTCCGCAAACCGCGCGGTGGACCCGAGCAAGGACAAGCTCTCCACCTTTGCCATTGATGTCGACACAGCGAGCTACGCGCTCGCCCGCCGCAAGTTGAACGGGGGCCAGCTCCCGGCTCGAGATGCCGTCCGCGTCGAAGAGTTCGTGAACAGCTTTGACTATGGCGACCAGGGCCCCACCGACGGCACCCCCATGGCCATCCACGCAGCCGTGGCGCCCTCCCCAATGAATGTGGGACACCATATCTTACGAGTTAATTTGCAGGCCAAACGTTTGCACCCCGAGGAGCGAAAGCCCGTGCACTTGGTCTACTTGGTGGACGTGAGCGGCTCGATGCAAGCGCCGGATCGCATTGGGCTCGCCAAGCAAAGCTTGCACACGCTCACGAACCGATTGGGCCCCAAAGACACCGTTGCACTCTGCACCTATGCGGGCAACACGCGCGAAGTGCTGGCTCCCACGGGCATGGGCAACAAGGCTGCCATCCACGCAGCCATCGAGCAGCTCACGGCCGGCGGGAGCACCGCGATGGCCAGCGGCATCGACATCGCTTACGCGCTTGCGAGCCGCACCCATGTCAATGGGGAGATCAGCCACGTCGTGGTGCTCAGCGACGGTGACGCCAACGTAGGCCGCACCTCGCATGAAGACATCTTGCGCAGCATCGCCGCCCACAAGAGCAAGGGCATTACGCTCTCTACCGTCGGCTTTGGCACTGGCAACTACAATGACCAGATGATGGAGCAACTGGCCGATAGGGGCGACGGCAACTACAGCTACATCGACTCCGCGGAGCAGGCCGACAAGGTGTTCGGACACGATATCGACGGCCTTTTGCAAGTGATCGCCCGCGACACCAAGGTGCAGGTGGAGTTCATGCCCGAGGTGGTGCAGAGCTACAGACTCATAGGCTACGAGAACCGCGATGTGGCCGACCGCGACTTTAGAAACGACCACGTAGATGCCGGCGAAGTGGGCGCAGGCCACGCGGTCACCGCGCTCTACGACTTGGTACTCAAACGCGTGGACGCCTCCCCCGCCACTGTGCGCTTTCGCTACGCGCCAGCCGCGGGTGGCAAGGTCGTGGAGCAGGCACTGATGGTGTCCACGAGCAGCATTTTTTCTCGCCTCGACGACGCGCCCGCAAGCTTCAGGTTCACCGTGGCTGTTGCCGGATTGGCGGAGAATCTACGTGGCGACAACGGCACCGCATGGAACATCTCGGCCGTGGAGGGGCTGGCCAAGAGCTCCGTGCCGCCAGGCCAAGAGGCGGCCGAGTTCATGCAGTTGGTGGCGCGCGCCAAGCAGCTTCAAGGCGGCACGGTGACCCAAGTGGTTGCAAGTGATGCCAAGGGAGGTGTGCGATGAACGCCCGCCGCCTGAGCCGCACCTTTTTGCTCGCGCTGCTTGCGCTAAGCGCCGCCTGCACCACACCGAAGCACGCGCCGCCGCAAAGCCCCGAGGGCGCGAGCGAGCAGCCGGCGCCCAACGCGCAGACCAAAAGCGAGCAGAACGCAGCGTCGCAAGATGAGCCGGAGCGCGGAATTGAAATCGACACGCCTGCGCACGTCTACGCGGATGCTCCGAGCGATGGACGCCGAGGAGACGACAAGGGTGGCGCGACTTCAAAAGGATCGACGCCAACGTCGCGCGCCGCACCTTCGGCCTCAGCCAAACGCGCAGCGGCCGAAGACAGCTACGACGACCGAGGCGGCGGCTCTGCACTGGGCTCGGCGGGCCCCATGTTCGCGCCGCCGGCGCCCGTGCCGCAACGCAAAGCCGAGCGACCGGGGCTCGCAACCAGCTGGGGAGAAGATCGCTACGCGCCCGTGCAGGGCACGAGCTTTACGCGGCGTAGCTCCGAGCCCATGGCCACGCTTCGTGCATTGTACAACGACCGCAACGGAACCATTGTCGCCACAGGCAGCAACTGGAGCGACCCCAACAGCGACATGGGCGCGGGCCCGGTGTCGGTGCGCATCGAGGACGGCTATGGCGGCCTTTTCGATAGACAATTCGCTGGCGGGTCGTGGCATGTGGTGGGTGAGCGCGACGCGCGCTACGTGATCGTGGTGGCCAACCACAGCGGCGCGCGCGTCGAGGCCTTACTCAGTGTAGATGGCTTGGATGTCATCACGGGCAAAGCCGCAAGCACCGGCGCACGTGGCTACATTGTGTCGCCCTACGGCGAGCTGCGTGTAGAGGGGTTCAGGCGCAGCGACAGTCAAGTGGCATCGTTTCGCTTTGGGTCTGTGTCCGAGTCCTATGCGGCACGCACCGGCAATGCGCGCAACGTAGGCGTGATCGGACTCGCGCTCTTCGAGGAGCAAGAGCCGTCATACGTGCGGCCCTATGTTCACCCCTATGCGCGCCCCGTCTCTCCCCCGCCCTACCACTGGCGCGATCCACGCGTCGAGGAGCAGTACCGGCGCGACCAAGCAAACCCATTCCCAGTAGACCCCCGATACGCCCAGCCCCCGCGCTGAGCTGAAGGCCCGCCGCCCCAATGCTGTTCTCCATGTCCACGCTGAGGTACCCTCCTGACTCAGCGTGGACATGCCCGAGGACAAGAAAGACGAACGCCTGCTTGTAGAGCGCGCTCAGCTCGGGGACCGCAAGGCCTTGGGGCAAGTGCTCATGATGCACGGGCCGCGCATCTACAAATTTGTGCTCTTGCCCAAGCTCGGTGTGACATCGGCGAAAGAAGTGCTGAGCGAGGTGTATGTGCGCACAGCCACCACCATTACCCACTTTGTGTGGCAGCCCAGCGGCTTGTATCCGTACATGAAGACCATCGCCGTGCGGCTTGTGATTGACGAGTTTAGGCGCAAGAAGCGCAGCCCCTTGTGGAACGGCGAGGACATCGAGCACACCTTGGCAGACACCCACGCGATGAGCGAAAATGCTGAACGCGAAGAGATAGATGCAAAACGCACTCAGATAAACAATGCCATGGCCGCCCTCCACCCCCGCTACCGAGAAGTTCTCACCCTGCGCGTGCTCGAAGACCGAAGCCGCGAAGAGGTGAGTGCCGCCATGGGGGTGAACGTAGCCACGTTGGATGTGCTCTTGAGCCGCGCCACCAAGGCGCTCAAAGCGGCGCTCGTGCCAGCGCCAAAGGAGACGC
>JAYWGI010000027.1:0-10312 GCA_043779025.1 Myxococcales bacterium | reverse complement strand
CCAGCACCTGGCCCCGCGGCGCCATAGCGCGTGTCGGTGTAGCCGACTGTACTTTGCACATAGTTAATGCCCAGGTACGCTTGGCCACCAGCTGCGCCGTTGCGCATCCACGCAGCAACGCACATGGCGTTGCCAGCGGCGACCGTCTGAGTCAGTGCTGCCGCCGGCACCTGAAACACGCGACCGCCGGAGCCATGATTCGCAGGGATTTCCCTAGCAAAGTTACCGGCGCAGGTGGTGGGCTCCGCGAGTGTAGTCAGCGGCGCGCCAGGCGTCGCACCGGTGTCCACGTTGGTTGGCACAGTGGCATACGAGGTGGTGCGCCAGCCGGCATTTCCGTTGTCCCAGTTCTCGCGAAAGCGCACCGCCTGAGCGGACGAAGCCGAGGCGTAGAGAGTAGAGGCGGCGAAGGCAGAGACTGCGAGTGCCGACATACGTGAGGGTTTGATGAGATGCATGGCGTAGAGTTTCTACGGGTAGAGCTCTATGGGCAAGCCTGAAGCGGCCCGCCCCCGTGCAATGGCCCCTGCAGTATGGATGCGACGCCGCGCCTACTTGCTTGCTGTAGAGCGCAAGCATCCCTTGCCACACTGCGTGGGCGCGACATCCGGATGGGCTGCGTCGTACTCCTTGAGCATGCGCACCATGGTCTCGCGCTCGGCCCCCTTGAGTGGGTGGTCTTCACCAGGGTCAGCGGCCAAGTCGAAGACCTGCACAAATGACTCCCCGCTTCGGCTTGCCTTCATGTCACCATGGTAGAGCGCGCGCCGCTTGTCGTTGGTGCTGGTCTCCGGCAGGTCCACAGCAAAGTCGCGCGCGGGCGCATCCGCACCGCGCACCTCCGCCATCAAGCTGGTGCCGGGGAAGGCGCCCTCGGGGGCCTTCTTGCCAAACACTTCGAGCACCGTGGGTGCCAAATCGATTGCACTGCGACGCTGTGCAATCTTGCGCGGCTGTACCCCGGGACCGTACACCAAGAACGGCACCCTCACCAAGGGCTCGTAGATTTCAAACGCATGGCGCGTGCGGCCATGCTCACCAAACGCTTCGCCGTGATCTGCGCTTACAATGATGAGCGTGTCCTTGCCCCATGGGGCCCTCTCGATTCCGTCAATCAACTCGCCGATGGCTTTGTCTGCAAAGTACACCTCACCGTCATACCGACCGCGGTTGCCCTTGCCAAAGTCCGGTGACACACCAGGATGCGGCAGGTACTGATCATGCGGGTCCATGTAATGATACCAGGCAAAAAACGGCCGCGCGTCGGTGTCAGAGACACTGAGCTGCTTGAGCGCAAGGGCGGTGTGGCGCGGCCCAGTGATCTCCTCGTCCATGAGCTGATTGCGCTTGAGGTTCGCGATAAGCTGCCATGTCTCGAAGCCTTGGTCCCAGCCTGCGGTACCAAAGTACCAATGCGCTTGGCCCGCCGTGGTGCGTACCCCACCCTCCTTAAGCAACTCCGGAAAGAACAGATTCTTGGCTGGGTAGCTGTTGAAAAAGTAACCACTGCGCAAGAGCTCGCTCGGTGGCTTCCCGGCCAAGAACCCAGCCACACTGGCCGAGGTATAGGACGACAGCGCGTAGAAGTTCGTGTAGGTCGCACTCTTCGCTGCAAGCGCAGTGAGGCGCGGTGCGATGTCTTTGCGGTAGCCGTTCCACGGCATGTCCGCGCGCAAGCTATCCACCGTGATGAGCACGACGTTCTTGGCTGAACGCGTAGCGGCTGTCGGCGTGGGCGCAGGAGCAACTATCGCGGTGCCCACATCCGGTGCTTGTGTGCTTGGCATAGCATTGCTTCCCGACGCGCGAGAGCAAGCCATGGCACTGCCTGCTGCGAGCAGAGACAGTGCGTAGGCACGGTTCCGGGAGGTCATGATTCGATGCCGACTTTGAGTGCAGTACGCACATCAAAGTAGGGGCGCGAGACGGCGTAGAGCACGAGCTCCTTGGAGCGCTCCTTAGTGCTGAGCGTGCTCTCGGCGCCACCGCTGCGGCGAAGCTCCGCGAGCGCGATGTGCAGGTCATTGCAGAGCAGCAGGCCCGCGCGATCGGCCGTGAGGTCGACGCCGTTGGTCCAGCGCGCAAGGTCGACAGAGGCCCCCGCACGTAGCTTGCCGATGAGCGCAACGAGTTCGTCCTTGGCATGGCCGACCATGTCGCGCTTAAGCGCTTCTGTGCATTCCGCAGCAGTGCTCTGCAGTTCCTCGGGCATGGCAAACGACGGCAACACGAAGCGGATCGAAGCATAAACCCATGCTTTGAGCCCCGTTGCGCTGGGCACCAGCGTGCGCACCGCGTAACCGCCCTGCGCAAGCCACAGTGCACGTGCCACGTGGAAGGCCGCCACTTGGGCTTCCTCCGGGTTGCCCGTACTTGCGCAGGTACCCGCCAGGATAGGCTGGCTGCTGGCCACGAACTTCACGGCACCAGGCGCCGCCGCAATGGGCAGCGCTGGCAACGCAAACACACCGGCTGCGTAGTTGGCTGTCTGCCCCAGCAGGGAGCTATCAGACGAAGGGTCCTTGAGCGCGGAGGCGTCGAACCCGAGCTCTGCCAACTTCTTTGCACGCATGGACTCGATGCTGGGTCGCAGCAGCGTAAACAGAGCCGTGAGCGTGGCGTCCGCATCGCCGTGAAGGAGCGAGGCCCGGTCAGCTTTGGACATCACGGCTTTGGCGACGGCTGGCGTGGCCTTTTTGTGCTTGAGGTAAAAACGCTCCTCGTCGGGCTCGGCGAGCTTGAGGGAGGACAGCGCCTGGCACATGCACCATGCCGGATCAGCCGCCCGCACGTCGGTATACATCTGACGAAGCAGCTTGTAGCTCTCCACTCGGTAGGGGTTGTGGCGCAGCATGGCTGCCTGGCTTTCCTCAGCTTTGCCCAGGTATTCTGCTGGATTCCTCGCGTAGAGCGCAGCGAGCTTGTCCGCGCGTTCGCGATCTTCCGGCGCGAGTGCGTGCGCTGCCTCGTAGGCATCGATGGCCATCGCGGGCTCGTTGAGCTTGGTGTCATAGAGCAGGGCGACGCGATCGAGAAGCACACGTGCGCGCCCCGCATCTCCCTGGCTTTGTGCGACATCCAACTGCGCGTTGAGCACTTGCTCACTGGTTTCCGCATCGCCCACTTCGTCCAGCAAGCGCAGGTACTCTTCGGCTGCCTTGCTGTTCGCAGGGTCGTCATCGAGCACGGCTGCATAGAGCTCCTTAGCGCGCGTGTTATCCTTCAGGTGCTTGAACGCAATGGCCGCCGCCGTGTGGTTGTACTTTGCACGTTGTGCCGTATTCTCCACGCCTAGCGCGAGCGACTGAACCACCGTGAATAGCTTGCTCCAGTCCTTGCCTTCAGTGTGCAGCTGCATGAGCTTGGCGAGCAACCGCCTGTCGCCGGGGCGCTCCTGCAATGCTTGCCCATACACATCTTGAGCCGCATTTTTGTTATTCAAACGAAGGAACGTGACATCGCCCAAGTCGATGAGGGCATCAAACCTGTCCGCCTTCGCGGCCGTATCCACGCGGCGGCGCAAGCACGAAGCTGCATCTTCGAAACGCCCGGTCTCGTTGTACAATCGCCCCAACGCCTTCCATGTCGCGTTGAAAGTTGGGTCCAGTTTGGACGCCTCCCGGAGCAAGGATTCTGCCTCGTCTAGCGCCTCCGTTCGGCGCGCGCTTTCGCCCGCACGGTAGAGCGCGTGCGCGCGCTCTGCTCCGCGAAGGCTCTCGCCCTCGAGCAGCTTCTTGTGGGCGTCGAGCGCCACTTGTGGCTCGGCGTGAGCGAACAGAACCTCGGAGGCCGCGGTAAGTGCGTGCTTGTCGTCGCCTGCCATGTTCCAAAGCATGTCGACGGCACCACGAAGCTTCGGATGCGTCTCTCCCACAGGTACCAAGGTGGTCATGGAGGGAGGTGCGAGTGAAGACAGGTCTGCAAATGAGTTGGGCCCTTGCGAGTTGGGTGCTGGCGCCGCAGGCGCATTCGCACGTCCGTAGGCCTCGATGTATCTTACAAGTACACGCTTACCGTCCGCTGCGCTCAGCGCCGCCACGCGGCCGAGTACGGCCTCATAGCGCACAATCGCCTCCCGGAATCGGTGCCCGTCAAAGGCCAAATCGCCTGCAATAAGCAGAGCTGCAAGGTTCGAAGCGTCGAGCTCGATGGCGCGGGTAACGGCACGCTCCGCAGGCTCTTTGGCGCCCAATGCATAGTGCACGCGTGCCATCTCCCCGTGCAACCGCGCGCGCGCCAGGTCGCCGGAGGCCAGCGTGAGCTCGTTCTCGAGCAACGCCACCACATTGGCGCGATCGCCGCGCTCTTCGTAGGCGGTGCGCAACCCCGAGGAGGCCGCCGCATTGGCGGGATTCTCGGTGAGCGCGCGCTTGTAGCGTTCGACAGCCGCGTCTTTGTCGCCGCGAGACTCTAAGAACTTGGCGGCACGGGTCCACTGCTCACTGCGCGCCTCGCTGGTCGCAGCCTTCTCCGCCAAGCTCTCAATACTCGACAGCGCCGCGTGGACGTCGCCACTTGTCTCCCGCAGCGCAGCCAGTGATTCGAGTGCCACTCCGTGGTGCGAATCGATCGCCAGCACCTCCTCGTAGACCTTCATCGCCTTGTCGGGCGAGCCCAAGTCGTTCGCAAGTGTGCGCGCCTTGTTTAATAGCAACGCGAGCTTCTCATCCCCCGTTGCAATTGCGATGTGGGCGTCCAGCGTGGCCACGCTCTTGTCGAACTGATTGAGCGCGCGCTGGTGGCGCGCGAGCCGGGTCAGGGCGCCCACATTCTTGGCGTCGGTGTCCAGAATTTGCGTCGCGGTCTCGGCCGCGCCTGCGTGATCGTAAAACTCCTCATCCTGCAATTTGGCGATGCGTTCGAGCACCGCAACGTGGCTACGCGGCGTGGCGCTGAGCTCTGCTTGAGCACGCAAATTATTCAATATATCCGCAAAATTGCCCTGTGCAGTCCAAATGCGCTCTTGACCGGCAAGCGCTTCAAGGCAGCGAGCGTTCACCGACAGCGCACGCTCATAGCGAACGAGCGCCTCAGCAGGGTTCTTGCGTTGCTCTTCCCACACGCGACCTGCGCGCGCCCATACCTCAGCTGAAGACTTGTCGTTGGAAGCGGCCGCTTGGCGCTCAAGCACCACAAGCCACTTGTCGGCATCGCCAGACTTCTCGACGATGGCGGCGAGCTTGGTGAGGGCCGCGGTGTTCCGCGGGTCCTCCTCGGTGGCGCGCGCCAGAAGCGACTCTGCGCGAGGCAAGTCGCCCAGGTGCTCAGCCACCACATCGGCCGCCTGTGTGCGCGCAGCCGAGGACTTAGCCCCCGCGCTGGTCGCATTGGCTTGACCCTCCAGAGCGCTTGCAAGATCGGTCCATTGCGAACTGCGACGGAAGATAGCCACGCGACGATGATGCGCGCCCTCATGTGCTGGGTCCGTGGCGAGCACTTGATCGTACGCCAAAATGGCCATGTCGCTGCGCGCTGCATGACGGTCATAACCATTGCCGGTAAACATCAGCAGGTCGACGCGCTCGCCCGCCCCCAGGGTGCCCGCCTTGAGCGTCTCCATGCATGTTGCAAGCACTTCTTCCCACGCGGTTTTGTTGCCGGCGCACAAGCGCTCAAGCTCCGCGATGTGTCCCGCGTCGCTCGGGTCGGTGCAAACAGCTTGAGTGAGCGCAACGATGGCTTGTTCGCGATCGTTAAGTCCACGCAAAAAAACTCGGCCTAAGTCGGCAAAGGCACGCGCCCTTTCCTGATTCGATGCCGCACTTTCTGTGCGGGAAAGCAGCCCTTCGACAAGCTCCTCGTGTCGATTCGTGCGGCGTAGCAATTCCTCCAGAGCCTCCGAAGCAAACACGTCGCCTGCATCCACTGCGAGTATGGCGCGAAGCACCCGCTCTGCATCGACGTCATCGCGGCTCACGTACATTGCGATACGCGCAGCGCGCGCCAGCAAGTCACGCTTGGCATCGGCTTGCTCGGCGGCTGCAGCAGCTTGCTCAAAGCGTGCAGTGACGTCCTTGGCGCGCGCGCTGTCGTGCGCTGCCTGCTCCAAGCTAAGAGCCGCCTCCTTGGACGTGGGAGCCTTATCAAACGCTGCCAAAGCCGTCACAAGCGCCGCAGCTACGTCGACCGTACCGCTCGCCGCAGGGCGTGCACTACCGCTCATGGTCTTCCAAAGCTCCAGCACGCGGCGTGCGCTCGCTGGGCGTTTGTCGGCATCCGCACTCAGCATGAGCGCGACCAGATCAGAGACGCCCGCTGGACAGGGTGCAAGTTCACGCAAACTCTTGCCTTCGGCTCGCGCGGGCGTGAGCCCAGCGAGAACCTCAAACATGAGCGTCCCTAGCGCCCATACGTCCGCTGCGAGGGTGTTGGCTTCAGCACTGCCATCGAGCCTGTCGGTTGCGAGCTCGCCGAACTGCGCGGAATCCTTGCTAAGCAAAACGGTATCGCTACGGAGCGCTCCGTGAACAAAGCGTGCATCGTGCAACTCTGCAAGCGCAGAGGCGACTTGCAACAAGACCCTCTCCGCAGCCTCAAACGTTGGACGTGGGTTCTTGCTCATCCACGCGCGCACGCTCTCGCCTTCGCTCTGGCAAATTGCCACAAAGGCCATCCCCTGCTCCTCGCCTGCAAGGCGACGCAAGGTGGAAGCAAACTTGGCGCGCGTCGCAATGCGCTGCGCCGTGAGAAAGCGATGCACTGAAGCCCTCTGGCCTCGAAAGCTCTCGGAGAGCACGTACAGATCGAAGCTCTCGCCCTCAAGCGTAGCGGCATAACGCGAGCCCAACGCCCAAGCGCCCGTGTGTCGCTCCACCGAAAATCCCGCCCACTCTGTGCCCGCACTAAGCAGCGCGCCCGGCTTGCCGGCAAGCATGTCCACCAACCGGTGGTCTACCGATTTGCCACCTGCGACAAGCACATCCGCGCACGCAAGCACGCGGTCAGACGCTACGCATCGCTGGGCAACGCGAAGTGCAAATTGGGACGCAGTTCCTGATTCTGTTGGCGAATCGGCCACATCCAAGACGTGGGCTGCGATGTCCAAAAGCTCCTCGGGCGAAAACTGGCGTTCAAGTTCGTTTCGTAGCAGTTCAATCGTTGCGTCCATCGCTTGCAAGGAGACTGCACCGGCGCAACAAGGTCCAGAAAAAAAGCACTTAAAACGGGAAACGGCGCATGCTCAGAGAGCACACGCCGTCAAGTTTTCCTCGGCCTGAGCACTTCGCTCCACCGACGCGTTCGAGGCGCCCTTAGTGCGCGCCCTGTTCGCGGGTAACCCCGGGGTAGGTAACGTCTCCAGGCTCATGGCGAGTTGCACTCGACAGCTTCTCACCATCGCGGCCTGTAAGGCTCATGAGCGTGCCGCGATCGTAGATGAACTGTTCACGAGAATCGTAAGGGACAGCGTGCACGCCAGTATCCATACGGATGGCATCGCAGGGGCAAGCCTCAACACAGTAGCCACAGAAAATGCAGCGCAGTTCGTCTATGACAAAGTTCACTGGGTACTTTTCGTGGCCGCGTTTTGGGTCACCTTCGGCGTACTCGCCCGCGTCGATGGAGATGCACTGCGCTGGGCACGCCGTGGAGCAACACATGCAAGCCACACAGCGTGGGGTACCATCGTCGCGCACAGTAAGGCGGTGAAGCCCGCGAAAACGCTCAGGATAAGGGCGCTTTTGCTCTGGGTAGTTGATGGTCGTGATGCCTTCGTCGAACCGCTCCAGGGTCGGGTCTGGCAGCGTGCCCATTACGGAGTCACGAGTGTTGGTAAAAAAGTGCTTCAACGACACGCCCAAGCCGGCCGCAATGGCTGGCATGTAGCTTTGTGTGGCAAAGTCTTTGGGCGTGTAGGCCACAACTTTAGCGTGTGCGGGCGAGGACTTTTTGGGGAAAGTAGCTGTGCTCATGTTTGTTTTTTTCCCCTAGGCCTGCATGGGCCCATTGGGCGTGCCGCCCTTGCGGTGTGCGAAGTCTGCGGGTGTTCCGATCACGGCGCGTAGCTTGGTACGCGAGCCACCTATCCACCAGCCGAAGGAGAACAAGGTCACGATGCCGAGAACAGCAATGAAGGCTTGGCTCAGATCGGCGAAGCTGTGAACGATCGCAGCCGACTCGGGGCTCAAGCTCTTGATGAATAGCAGGATGCCGCCCGTGACAACGATGTTACCCAACGACAAGGGCAAGAGAATCGTCCAGCCTAAGCGCATCAGTTGATCATAACGGAAGCGCGGCAAGCTCCAGCGCACGATGTGTTGGAACCAGCACACCAGCAGCGTTTTACCGAAGAAGGCCAACGAGCCCGTAAGCACAACCGCCCAGTGGTACCAAGACTGCGTTTCAAGCATCCAGGTGCCGACGTGAATCTGCGGGCCATTGGCGTGCATGAAGGGAATGTGCCAACCGCCCAAGAAAAGCGTGACCAAAATCATCGAAGACGTCACGACCTCCGCATACTCACCCAGGTAGAACATGCCGAACTTCATCCCAGAATACTCGGTGAAGTAGCCCGACACAAGCTCGCTCTCGGCCTCCGGCAAGTCGAAAGGGATGCGCTTGTTCTCGGCAATGGATGCAACGAAGAACAGCAAAAAGCCGAGCGGTTGCACGAACATACCCCAGGCATTGTCCGCCTGCCAACGCACGGCATCTGTGAGGTTGACGGTGCCGTAGGTCATGAGGCAGCCCACGATCGAGAGACCGATGGCAACCTCGTAGCTCACCATCTGCGAGGCCGCGCGAAGTGCGCCCATGAGCGAGAACTTGTTGTCGCTGCTCCAGCCTGCGATAGCGGCGCCGATAATGCCCTGCCCTGAGATGGCGAAGATGTACAGCAAGCCTACATTGAGCGGAGTCACAGCGAGCGAGATTGGCGTCATGCCAGCCGCGCAAGTCGCTGTGGCAAAGCCTGCAGCTGGGCCCACGAAGGCAATGCTCTGCCCTGGAGCCGCGGTGAACAACCCTGGACCGTAGCAAAGCGTGTCGCCGAAGGGGATTACCGCGACGAGGCAAAACACAGGCGCCATCGACAGAATGGGCGCCAAGCTGAACAAAAGCTTGTCGGCCTTGGGAGGCATAAAGTCTTCTTTAAAGAAAAACTTCACGCCATCGGCCGCCGCGTGCAATAAACCCGCTAAGCGTAGCTCAACTTTGCCGATTTTGATCATTGCGCGGTTGGGGCCCACGCGATCTTGGATCATAGCGCCACCGCGGCGGTCGAGCCACGTAAGCAATGCAGCCACATTCATGACGAACAACAGCATCATGAGACATTTGATTAGCGCAGAGACAAAACCGATTGTGGACCACATGTGGTTAGCCTCGCTCAGACCGAAAGTTGCTCTGCCGGGCGTGCATCGCTGGGCCAGAGGGTTGTGTGGATATCTTGAAGTTTGTCCCAGCTGGGCTTGTGGCCGCATGCGTTCATCAGCATGCCAACAAGCTTCCATGCAGGGCGGCTCGCGCCTTGGGCGTTGAGAGCGCGCATGCTCACTTGCGCCATGCCCTTACCGTTCACGAACGTCCCTTGAGCCTCCGCCCACGAGGTTGCTGGCAGCACCACTCTTGCGGCGCGGGAGAGTGGGCCTTCGTGTGCGCTGATCGCGATGAGCGTCGCGTGACCTAGCTCAGAGGCCAAGTCGGGAGACTGCACTTCACTGCCTAGCGAGATGACATGGGTAAATGAGCGTGCCCTCACTGCAGCGACCAACTCGTGGAAATTTGCAGCCTTCGGGGCCAATTGCCGTACACCCGTGGTGTTAGGGTTCTTGTCGCTGCTAATGAGGATGTCATCGGCTTTGCCGTCGACATTTCCTGCCCAGAACACATTGCTCGTGCTCAATGCTTTGGCAAAAGCCAGCAAGGCCCAGTTGTCCTCCACACTGTGCTGCGCTGACAAAAGCACTGCAATGCTCGAGCCCGGCACAGCGTGTAGCTCTTTGGCGGCTTCGCCTAACGCATCAGAAACGATGGTCTCGCGTCCCGTGATGCGGCCTTGTACGATACGGCCATCGTGCGCGCGCGTGTAGGATATCATGCCCGTGTCACACATCCAGAACTTGTTCACGCTCTCGTTGTCACGTGGTCGATAACGGTGCGCCGTGTTCTTGCGTGGGTCCACGTCTAGGTGCGCGTTGCAACCCGTGGCGCAGCCTTGGCAAATGGAGTCTGAAGATTTGAGAAACCAGACGCGCGCTTTGAACCGAAAGTCCTTGGTGGTGAGAGCGCCCACGGGACAGACATGGTCTGTCATCATGGTGTAGTTCCCCTCCAGCTTGCGACCTGGAGCAACAAATATTTCGTTAAAGTTGCC
>JAYWGI010000026.1:0-3511 GCA_043779025.1 Myxococcales bacterium | reverse complement strand
TGCGGTGCGCCCCGAGCTTTACCAAGAGGTGCTCGACGTGCTCGCGCGCGGCCTCGCCGACTACTTTGCCAAGAGCGGCGTCTTCACCTGCTTTGGGGTGGCGCTCTCCGGCGGCCGCGACAGCTTGCTCTGCTTGTGGTTGGCTCAGCGAGCGAGTGTGTTGCTGCAAGGTGCACCTAAAGTGCATGCGTTCTACATGCCTTCAGAGCACTCTTCACAGGGCACTCAAGAGGCCGCGCGTTTGGCAGCAGCGGAGTTCGGTGCCAGCTTTGTGGTGGTGCCGATCGCCCAGGGAAAGCTTGCGGCCGAGGCGATGGCCTCGGCCATGTTGGGTGCCGAGCTGCCGGCGCTCACACGGCAAAACGTCCAAGCGCGCGTGCGCGGTGCGGCGATGTGGAATTGGAGCAACGCGGCTGGCGCTCTGTTTTTGCAGACCAGCAACATGAGCGAGAAGTCTGTGGGGTACACAACCATCGGCGGCGACATGGAGGGCGCTCTCTCGCCCATCGCCAACCTGCCCAAGACCCTAGTCAATGCGCTACTAGCGCACATTCATGAGCAAAAAACCAGTGCGTCTATTGCGGCCACCCTCGCCATCCCCGCAAGCGCAGAGCTCGCGCCGGGGCAAGAGGACGAGAAGGACTTGATGCCCTACCCGGTGCTTGACGCCTGCCTGGCCTTGCTGGTGGGGGAGCGTCTAAGTGCGAGCGACGCGCTCCCAGTGCTCATTCATTGCTTCCCAGAGCGAGGCGAGGCGCAGCTTCGAGCTGACGCGGAGCGCTTCGTTCGTCTGTTCTTCTCGGCCATCTACAAGTGGGCTCAATCACCGCTGGGGTTACATGTTGGGAACTTGGATTTGGATCGCGAGCGCGCGCTTCAGCTGCCAGTGATCACCCGCGCCGAGTGGCTGAAGTAGGGGCGCGTCAGTCCCAGCCTGGTCCCCACCCGGTTCGGGTATTGTAAGGAAATTTCGTAAACACGGTGCCGGACGTCGTACACAAGAGACGAACCCCGGCCGCCTCACCGGCCGTGCCGCAGTAGCGATGGCAATCACCCGAAGACCCCACGTGTATCGATGGCTCAAACGTCTTCTCGCCCTGCGGGCATCGCTGTTCGTAGCTCATCGCTTCCAGCTTCGTGATTTCCGGAGCAATGCCTCGCTCAAGCCACTTCGGGCGTCGGAACATCGAGCCTGTGCAGGCAACGAAGAGCAGCGCGGCACTCAGCAGCATCCCAAGGTCGCGTCCGCGCTTGTGCTTCCCGAGTCGCACAAGCGCAACGAGGCCGACGATTCCCGCAACCGGCCAAAGCAACGGGAGCCACGTATGCACGCCCGCCACGTAGTCGCTGCTGACCCAAAGTACGGCCACCAGAGCGACACCAACAAGCAGCGCCTTCGCAGCATCTTTTAGGAACAGCATTTACACACGGTATGGGCTCTCGTGAGCTTAAGCAACATCGCGTGCTCGATAGATCGAGCGACGCGTCGGGATTGCCGAGCGCAAAGCGTTGAGCTTGCTTCAGGCTGCTGCGCGGGGCGGCCGCATCCAAAACGCTGCGTACACCGTGAGCGTGAGCCACGAGAAGGTCTCCACTTTGGCCGTGAGCTGAATGATCACGTGAAACGCCACGCCCACGCATGTGGCCACAAGGCGTGTTCGCGGTAGCCACAAGCCCACTGCCAAGAAGAGCTCCGTGCTGATGGCACCCAGCGAAATGGCTTGTGAGATGCGCGCACCCTGCAGCACGTGCATCACTCCCGCAGGCACACCTCGCGCCGTTGCGAGGCCTTCGAACCAAACGAAACGCGCACGAAGCACGGCGCCACCAGCCCAGTCCGGGTCAAGCAGCTTGCTCAGCGCCGAGACCAAATAGATGAACATGCATTGCGCACGCATCAGCGTCAGCCCAAGAGCGGTCACGCCCGTGCGCGCGAGTGCTACGCCGGCGGCAAGAGCGTAGAGTGCGAGTGCATAGCGGTTGTTATGGAAGTCGAGCGTGTTGGCGAAAAGTGTGTAAAGCGCAATCAGCCCGGAGAGTAGCAACGCCGGGCGGGTGCTGCGTGACCAAAGCACCAAGGCCGCCAACAGGAGGCGCAGGTACGCAAGCCCACGCAAGGTGGCCGTCGAGCACGCAAATGCTGGCGCGTAGGGGTCCAAGAGCACGGGGCCTTCGAGCTCGCGCAAGCTGCTCATCGCGGCGTGCGCCAAGAGCAGAGCAAAACTCAGCTTCACGAGCCATGCCAGGCTGGGCTTCACGGCTTCACTCGCACTTCGATCTCCGTCTGCGCCTCAGGCCCCAGGTTGGTCGCGTGCGCAGCACGCAGCACCAGGGTGCCCTCACGCGTGGGCTCACGCTGCGAAAATGCGCCCATCGCGACATGCATGCGATGGATCACGGCGCGCTGGCCGTAGGGCGCAACGAACTGCTGGTCGAAAAGCTGCAAGTCGCGACGCCGCGTAACCTCCGAAATGCACGGTCCGCCCGGGAAGCAGCCATGGGGCAACGGTGTCTCGTGGCCATCGGTGGCGCGCCACAAAAGTGTATACTGCACCCAAGATGACTCCGGGAACATCGAGAAGCCAAAGGCGCGATCGGGACGCGCCTGCGCGCGGAGGACGAGCGCGAGCTGTGGGAGCAGCAGCGCAGCGATTGCGAGGGCGGTGCGTGCACGCGGTGACATGCCACGGAGACACTACCCCAAGGAACGCGGCTGCTCCAGTGCGAGGCTGTAGGTGACACCGTGGACCAACACCCCATTGAGCGGCTGCGCGTGAAGGACTACACTCCCCGCCATGACGACGCCTGCCGCCCACACGCATGCAGAGTACACTGACGCGGAAAAGCTCTTGCTTGCGCCATACGGCCTCACCACGACCAAGTCGCCGTTTATCGAGCAGGCCTTGCAGAACGATGAGGTTTACATTCATCAGCCCTACGCGCTCTACAGTGAGGAGAACCACAGCTCCTGGGCCGCGCTCTATACGCGCATGCAGGAGCCTTGGACGGCGCATGCGCATCCGCGTTTCTTGGAGGGGTTGCTGACGTTGCAGCTCGATGCCTCGCGCGTGCCCCGCTTGGAGGATGTGAACAAGTTCTTGGAGCCAAGCACCAAGTTCAAGGCGCGCGCAGTCAGCGGCTATGTGCCCTCGTTCGTGTTTTTCGACTGCATCGCCAAGCGCGAGTTCCCTACCACCATCACCATTCGCGATGCCGCCACGCTCAACTACCTGCCGGAGCCTGACATCTTTCACGATGTCGCGGGCCACGTGCCGATGCACACCGACGAGCGTTTCGCGCAAGCCCTCGTGCGCTTCGGCGAGTGCGCGTACACAGCCGCGCGACGGGTGTCAGCCATCAGCGATCCGGCGGAGCGCGTGCGCACCCTCACCAGCATATTCAAGGCGATGTCGCGCTTCTTCTGGTTCACGATCGAGTTCGGCTTGGTACGCGGCGAGGGGGGCAGCATCAAAGCTTACGGCAGCGGCTTGCTCAGCTCCTACGGCGAGCT
>JAYWGI010000025.1:0-3517 GCA_043779025.1 Myxococcales bacterium | reverse complement strand
TGGGCATGCCGGTAAACATCTCGTACAACAGCGCGCCCGACGCATAGACCGACGCGCGCGGGTCGGCACTGGGTGCGCCCGTGATGTTCTCGGGCGAGATGCACGCCGCATCGTGGGCGTCTGTCATCGCGAGGGCGACGTCTATCTGCACCGACTGATCTGCGTTGAGCACCACGTTAGAAGGGTGCATCAAGAACACCACGCCGCGCGCATGAAGCTCGCGCGCGGCTTGCACCACCTGCCAGCCCACTTGCAGGGCTAAGTCGATGGGCAGCGCGCCTTGGGTTCGAAGTGCTGTGCGTAGGGTGCGCGCCATGGCCATGATTGATTAAGGCTCAGACTATCGGACGCGTGCGCGCTCTGCACGCACTGATTTGCCAGCAAATTCCCAAGAGGCCAAGGCCTCGATGGCCTTGTCGGTATCGCTTTCGGCCACGGCCACAAAGCTCATGTCATCGCGAATACGTGCCTGACCCAAAGCATCGGCAGGCAGGCCGGCGCGCGTGAGCACGTCGACGACATGCGCGCGCGTGAGGCCCTGTCGTGTGCCGATGTCCAAGAAGACTTGCGCCTCTGGCCGCGTCGGCGTGGCGGCTGCTTCGGCCGGTGCACGTTCCTCCCGTGGACGGCGTGGTGCGCGTTCGCGCGGCGCTCGCGCTTCCTGCGACGGGCGCTCCTCGCGCGGCGCAAGTGTCGGCCCTGAGTCACGGGTTGCTCCGGTTTCGTTCATGTCGCGTGGCGCACGCTCTTGGCGCGGCGCTCGCGCTTCCTGCGACGGGCGCTCTTCATGGCGAGGTGCGCGATCGTCTCCGCCGGCGCGCCGTGCGCGTTGCGCTGGGCGTGGGCGCTCTTCCGCCTCGGGAGAAGGCGCGAGCTTAGCACGCGACCTTCTGGTCACGTCCTCAACCGCGACAGCAAGCGATGGGAAACGCTCCTCGAGCATGCTTGCTACGATGGCTGCGTACTGCTCATGCGTCGCGAGACGTGCAGCAAGGCCAAGTGCCTCGGCTGAGGGCTTGCGCTCGCCGTAGCCTTCGACCAGCGTGCTCAGCAAGTCGGCCGACGCGCGGGCCTGTAGCTCTTCGTCCGTAGGTAGCTCGCGCTCTACGGGCCGCAACTTGTAGGTCAGGCGTAGCAAGTACAAGCTGCCGATGTGCGCGGGCTCCACGAGTGAGAGCGCCGTGCCCGTACGGCCCGCGCGGCCGGTACGACCCGTGCGGTGTACATACGATTCGGCCGAGTCGGGAAAGTCGTAGTTGATGACGTGTGTCAGATGCGAGATGTCGATGCCGCGGGCCGCGACATCGGTCGCCACCAAGAAGCGAATTCGCTCCTCCCGCGTGGCTTTCATCACGCGCTCGCGTTCGGGCTGCGACAGGTCGCCATTGAGCCAATCGGAGGCAAATCCTTGGGCTTGGAGAAAGGTAGCGACGCGCTCCGTCTCGTCTTTGGTGTTGCAAAATACGATGGCGCTCTCGGGCTTCTCGGCGTCGATGATTTTGAGCAGGGCGCGGCGCTTGTCCCCGCGGATATGGTACATAGCGTGGCTGATCTGCAGCGCGCCCACCTGGTCGCTGGAGAGCGTAATAAACTCGGCGCCAGGCAACTGGCTCTTCGCCAAACGCTCGATGTCGCTGGGCAAGGTGGCGCTGAAAAGCAAGCCTTGGCGTTCGCGCGGCAACTTCTCAAAGATGGCGTGCAGGTCCTTGGCGAACCCCATCGAGAGCATCTCATCGGCCTCGTCGAGCACCACCATTTTGATGGACGAAGGGTCGAGGGTACCGCGGCGCAGGTGATCAAGCACGCGCCCCGGCGTTGCGACCACAAGCTGCGCGCCCTTGTCGAACTCGGCGATCTGCGCCTCCATGCTGGCGCCGCCGTAAACGGCAACGGCGCGGATGCCATGGGCCTTGGCGATGGGCGCAAGCTCAGTCGTGATCTGAAGCGCCAACTCCCGTGTCGGGGTAAGCACCATCGCTTGTGCTTTTTTTAGCTCGGGTTTGATCAGTCGGTCGAGCAGCGGCAGGCCAAAGCCTAGCGTCTTGCCTGTGCCTGTTCGGGCTTGCACCACGAGGTGTCTGCCAGTGGCTGCAGCCTCGAGTACGGCCATCTGTACCGGTGTAGGGTGCACATACCCCATGGTGCGCAGCGCGCCGCGGGTCGCGTCCGAGAGTGCCAGAGAATCGAAGGTGGGCTTGGTGTCTTCGGCATCGCCGATGGCGGTAATCTGACTGGTCATGGCATTGGGGTTCCGGCCCGCTCTTGGGGGCTACAGGCATGAGGAACGCCGCGTGCGCATCGTGCGACACGCGCTGCGCGTTCATCGGTAGAAAAGGTATTGTGTGTAATCTGCAGGAAACTTGAGAGCGCAAACCAAACCGCCCAGAGCAAAAACGCGCCATTGACGATGCGCTGTCCGAAGCTACTTTTGCGGCGAAATACAGGCGTGCTCATCTGCAAACTGCACGGGTACTACACCAAATAAGCAAGGCCTGCACGGGGAATCCCCCCCACGTGCAGGCCTTGGACGCGCTTCGCCGCTCAGGGGGAGAGGCGGTTTAGCAGGCGGGGGAAGGGGATGGTCTCTCGCACGTGCGGCAGGCCGCAGATCCAGGCCACGCTGCGTTCAATTCCTAAGCCAAAGCCAGCATGCGGGAACGAGCCGTAGCGACGCACGTCCAGGTACCACTGGAATGCATCCTTGGGCAGCTCGTGGTGGTCCATCGCGGCTTCGAGGGTGTCGATGTCCTGCTCGCGCTCGCCCCCGCCGATGATCTCGCCATAGCCCTCGGGCGCCAGAATGTCCATGCAGAGTGCACGGGTTGGGTCATGCGGATCGCGCGCGAAGTAGAAGGCTTTGATGTCAGAGGGGTAGCGATGAACGATTACAGGGCGATCGAACTTCTTGGAAATGACCGTCTCTTCGTCAGCGCCGAAATCGTCGCCGACCTTGGCCTCGGGGTGCCCGTTTTCCTTCAAGATGGCGATGGCTTCGTTGTACGTGATGCGCGGGAACGGCGCCTTCACGCATTCGAGCGGAGCCACGTCACGCTCGAGCACCGCGAGCTCGGGGCGACGATGCTCCAGCACGCGCGCCACGATGAAGGACAGGAAGCGCTCGGCGAGCTCCATGTCTTCGTCCAGTTTCATAAAGGCGACCTCAGGCTCCACCATCCAAAACTCGGCCAAGTGGCGACGCGTCTTGGACTTCTCCGCGCGGAAGGTAGGGCCAAAGCAGTAGGCTTTTCCCACGGCTGCAGCTGCGGCCTCCATGTAGAGCTGGCCCGATTGCGTGAGGTAGGCCGGGTCGCCGTGGTAGTCGGTCTCGAAGAGTGTGGACGTGCCCTCGCATGCGTTCGGCGTAAAGATCGGTGCGTCGACCAATGTAAATCCTTCGCCATCGAAGAAGTCACGCACTGCTTTGATGATGGTGTGGCGAATGCGCAGAATCGCGTGTTGGCGCTTGGAGCGCAGCCACAGGTGACGGTTGTCCATCAGAAAGTCGGTGCCGTGCTCC
>JAYWGI010000024.1:0-10384 GCA_043779025.1 Myxococcales bacterium | reverse complement strand
GTAGCCAACTTGCCTACAGCACGATTCACGGCCCCACGGGCGCTCTTGGTTTTGGTCCTCTTGGTCATGTCTGATGCTCCAAACTGTAGCAGTGGATTCAGACCTCCAATTGGGGGGAAGACCACTTGCAGAGGCAGACTCCGCTCACGTAGCGTGGCGTCGTGACGACGCCCGCCAAACGAACAGTCCTTGAGCTCTTTTCGCGCGATCAGCTGCTTGCTGCGGTGGACCAATTTGGGTTGGAGGTGGCAGATCGCCGTGCAAAAGCCGGGCTGGTGGAGGCCGTCACGCTCTCGCGTAAGGCGGCCCTGCCCGCCGTGCTTGAGCCACTCGCGCGCGACCGACTCAAGGAGCTGTGCCGCGAGCTGGGCTTGCAGGACGCTGGCCGCGAGAAGGCGGTGCTCATCGCGCGCCTCTGCGGTACGCCGCCCCCAAGCGCTGAGCCCCACGCCGAGGATGCGCCAACGCCACTGAAGGCCAAAGACAGCGCTACCGCAACAGCGGCGGCACCCCGGTCACCCAAAGGGCCATCGCGCGCGAGTGTGCCGCCAGGCTCCGGAGCCACGCTGGGGTTTGAGGCCAAGTTGTGGGGCACCGCCGACAAGCTCCGCAACAACATGGATGCTGCAGAGTACAAGCATGTGGTCCTTGGTCTGATCTTTCTCAAATACATCTCCGACGCGTTCGAGGAGAAGTACGCCGAGCTGCAGGCCAGCGGTGAAAGCCCGGAGGAGCGCGACCACTACCTGGCCGAGAACATTTTCTGGGTGCCTGCCGAAGCGCGCTGGTCGTACTTGCAGGGCCTCTCGAAGCAACCCAGCATTGGCAAGCTGGTGGACGACGCGATGACGGCCATCGAGAGGGAGCCACGCAACGCCACGCTGCGCGGTGTGCTGCCTCACAACTATTCGCGCGCGGCGCTGGACAAGCAGCGACTGGGCGAGCTTATCGACCTTATCGGCACCATTGGGCTAGGCGACAAGGGCAACCGTTCGCGCGATGTGCTCGGGCGCGTTTACGAGTATTTTCTCAGTCAGTTTGCATCCGCCGAGGGCAAGCGCGGCGGGCAATTTTACACGCCGCAATGCGTGGTCCGGGTGCTGGTCGAGATGCTTGCACCTTACAAGGGCCGAGTATTCGACCCCTGCTGCGGCTCCGGCGGAATGTTCGTCTCCAGTGAGAAGTTCGTGGCTGCACATGGCGGCCGCATCGGCGACGTGAGCATCTACGGCCAAGAGTCGAACCACACCACGTGGCGCTTGGCGAAGCTGAACATGGCCCTGCGCGGCATCGATGCCAAGATCGAATGGAACGAGGCCGGCTCGTTTCACGACGACGCGCATCGCGACATGAAGTTCGACTACGTGATCGCCAACCCGCCGTTTAATGACAGCGACTGGGGCGGCGACCGGCTCAAAGACGACGTGCGCTGGAAGTTCGGCCCACCCGCCGCAGGCAACGCCAACTTCGCGTGGGTGCAGCACTTTGTGCACCACCTCTCGCCGCGCGGCATCGCGGGCTTTGTGCTCGCCAACGGCAGCATGTCGTCGCAGCAATCGGGCGAGGGCGAGATCCGAAAAGCGCTTGTAGAGGCCGACATGGTCGACTGCATGGTGGCCATGCCGGGGCAGCTGTTCTACTCCACGCAAATCCCCGTGTGCTTGTGGTTCTTGGCGCGCGACAAGAAGAACGGCCTGGGCAAAGCCGGCAACAAGATGCGCAGCCGCGGCCACCAAACATTGTTCATCGACGCACGCAAACTGGGGACCCTCGTAGACCGCGTGCACCGAGAACTGGGCGAGGCCGACATCGCCAAAATCGTCGACACCTACCACGCGTGGCGAGGCGACGGAGAGGGCCGGTACGAAGACATCGCCGGCTTCTGCAAGAGCGCGACCACGGAGGAGATCCGCGCCCACCAACACGTGCTCACCCCTGGCCGTTACGTAGGCGCCGAGGAAGTCGAGAGCGACGGCGAACCCTTCGACGAGAAGATGGCCCGCCTGGTGGCCAAGCTGGGCGAGCAGTTCGCCGAGGGCGCACGGTTGGAGAGCGTGATCCGAGAGAACCTGCGGGGGCTTGGTTATGGGGAGTGATGCTGTTTGGGATGACGCGGCCTTCGGCACCTTGGCCGTAGTGCGCTCGGGATACGCGTTCAAAAGTTCAGAATGGCGTGAGACTGGTGTCCCCGTCGTCAAAATAGCCAATGTGAAACGCGGTCGCCTCGAGATGGATGGCTGTTCATACGTCGATCCGGCAACAGCCAAGGCGTCAGGCTTCATGCTTGCGGAGGGCGACGTCTTGGTTGGCCTCACTGGATATGTTGGCGACTGCGCTGTTGTTCGCCATGAGGGACCCCTTGTGCTTAATCAGCGTGTTGGGCGGATTATTACTCACCCGGGAGTTGATCGGAGATTTGTCTACTGTGTGCTGTCAGATCCCGAATTTCGCGCAGCAGTCGAGCGAGCTTCTCATGGGTCGGCTCAAGCGAACGTCAGCCCCAGCGCAATCGAGTCCATCCCGGTCCGGGTGCCCCCACTCCCCGAGCAGCGGCGCATCGCACATATCCTCGGCACGCTCGACGACAAGATTGAACTGAACGGCCGCACGAACGAGACGCTGGAGGCCATGGCGCGCGCGTTGTTTCAGTCGTGGTTCGTGGACTTCGATCCGGTGCGCGCAAAAGCCGAGGGCCGCCCCCCGACCAGCATGAGCGCGGAGACCGCAGCGCTGTTCCCAAGCGAGTTCGAGGACTCCGAGTTGGGGCCAATCCCGCGTGGGTGGCTGGTTGGGGACCTGCTGGGGCTGTGTGGGCACTTGGGGCGCGGCATCGGCCCCAGCTACCTAGAGGAAGGGGGAATCTCCGTCGTGAACCAGAAGTGCGTGCGGAATCACTTGGTGGACTTCTCACTCGCGCGGAGGCACGACGTTTCAAAACGTCCCGTAGACGCGCGTAAACTGCAAGCCTTGGACATCTTGGTTAACTCGACGGGCGTGGGTACCCTTGGTCGTATTGCGCAGCTCTGGTCGCTGCCCTGTGAGGCCATTGTGGATTCCCATGTCACGGTGGTCCGGGCGTCTGCTCACACTGACCCATATTTTCTTGGGATGACGCTGCTTCATAGGGAGGCCGAAGTCGAAGCACTCGGCGAAGGATCCACGGGACAAACTGAACTCAGTCGAATTCGCCTCGGAGCGATGAGGATCGTAGTGCCACCTGAAAATTTGCAGCGAGCATACGGTTCGATGGCGATGCCACTGTTGACCCGTCTTGTTGCTGCCGTGTCGGAGTCGACGCACCTAGCCGCCACACGGGACGTACTATTGCCAATACTGTTGTCCGGGGACGCTTGCGCTGCTGATGGGTGCGTTGAAACGGACCCCACATGTGCATGAGAGTTGAACTTCAGAAGGAAGAGTTCAGCAAGTCCTACGTTCGGGCGGTTGCCTCCGTCGTTGGAGTTAGCTGCACTACTCCGGATGTCGATGACGACAGCGTGGATTTGAGCTTGGCTTCGCGAACCTCGGGGCTGTCCGTTGGAAGAGTGCGTCTTGAACTGCAGTTGAAATGCACCGCCGGAATTGAGCTCGGCGAGGAGGAATCCTTTTCATTTCCATTGTCGATTAAAAATTACAATGATCTGAGGCCCACGAACCTCATGGTACCGCGCATTCTTGTGGTGTGTTTGGTTCCCACGCTTCCGGACGAATGGCTGCGTCACTCGGAGGAAATGTCGACTTTACATCGTTGCGCATACTGGACAAGTTTACGCGGGCGAGAAGAAACGCGAAACACGTCAAGTATTTCCATCTCCATTTCGCGCAGCCAGCAGTTTAATGTCGGCAGCCTAAAAGAAATTTTGCAACGGCTCGGGGAAGGAGGCGAGGCATGAAGTTGTTGGTTCAATCGCCAACCGAACTTCCGTCGCTAGGTCAGATGACGGGGTATCTTCTCGCGACGGGGTGGTCGCGTTCGCTTTCTGCCGGTGTCGAGCGTTGGGCTCAGTTTGTACAGACCATCGACGGCACAACGGAGACACTTGACGTGCCTCTCGTTTTAGAAACACAGGACTTTTCCCGTCGCATGGCGGAAGCTATTGCAAACCTTTCGTCGTTCGAAGGTCGCCTGTCAGCGGAGCTCGTGCGCAACATCAAAGCTAGTTCAGTAGACATATTGCGGCTGGCGATCACTGGTGCTGGCCTTGCCGACGGTCGGGTCTCCTTAGAGGCCGGTCCTCGAATTCACAACGCCGCCCGCGATATGCTTCTTGCTGCTGCTTGCGCGGCTGTAGAAGCAAAACCCTATTTCCCGAGTCGCAAACCCAACGAGGCGTCCCTTTTGATGAAGCGTGCGCACTTTGGACAATCGGAGGTGGGCAGTTATGTGATGACATTGGAGTGTTCAGCCGTAGCGCGGGTGCAGACATCGCTGTTCGAGGACGACGACTCAGGTCAAGATACGCCAATGGAAAGGCGCGCCTGTGTGGGGTTGGCTCACGCTCTGCACGCCGTTAAGGGAGCAATCGAGACATCCATCGCCGGACAAAATGTTGCTGCTTTTGAAAATGCTGTTCAGCGCGGAGTTAGTGCGAATCTATGCGATTCGATACGAGAGATTCTTGAAGCTTCGGCGGCGGAGTCTATGTCTGCAAACTTCTCTTTCGCATCGTGTCGTCCGGCCGCTTTGGATATTCCACGGGTTACGCGGTTCGAATCTGGAGCGTCAATCCGCGTTTTGCGGGAGGCCTCCGAGAAGCTACGAGAACAGGCAAGATTTTCCGACGCGGAGATCACCGGCACGATTGTGGGGTTGGAAAGCTCGAATCCTCAAGCGGGAGGGCTTGTTGCTGTCAACGCCATCCTTGACGGAACTCCTCGACGCATCAAATTTCAATTGGAATCCGAAGAGTACCAACAAGCGATCGCCGCCCATCAGAACACCCGATGGCTGCGTTGTGTTGGCGAGATCTCGCGCAGTGGAAACACGTGGATCCTCGAAAACATCCATGAGTTCCGGATTCTCTCGGACGAATGAATGCTCGAATGTGGGCCCGTGTAGGGGCGCGAACCCCTCAAGTGGGAGACACAACAACATCCAGCCTTCCGGCGCTCTGTTGCGTGACGACAGCGAGTTGCTGGCGTGAGCGCCGTTCTGTTGCTTGGGCAGTGTTGAGATCAGTTGACGATGATGAGTTCGCAGAGCGGCACTTTTCCGGCATAACAAAGAGAGTCGAACGGACACACTCTTGTCCTTTAAGAACGCGGCTAGACGTCCGGAGACCTCCGAGCCTGCGGTGTGCGCCCCCGTGGCCGCCGACGATTCAGCCGCCGACGATTCAAATGGCAACCATTGCTCATGTTTCCCGTCGTACGAGCGAAGCAACATGACGCGCCCACCGTCATCCCCCCCCAATCTCATCCTCTATCAAACCGAGGATGGGCGGACGCATATCCAATGTAGGCTTGAGAACGAGACGTTGTGGCTCACGCAGACGCAGATCGCGGAGCTGTTTCAGACGTCGGTCCCCAACATCAATTTGCACCTCAAGGCCATTTATGCGGAGGGAGAGCTGGCGCTGGAGGCAACCATTAAGTCCCACTTAATGGTTCGGCTGGAGGGCGCGCGTGAGGTCTCGCGGGCCGTGCTGCATTACAACTTGGCGGCCATTCTTGCGGTGGGGTTTCGCGTGCGCAGCCATCGCGGGACGCAGTTCAGGCAGTGGGCCACAGACCGACTTCACGAATACTTGGTGAAGGGCTTTGCCATGGACGACGAGCGGCTCAAGAGCCCTCCTGTGGCTGGGCAGCCCGACTACTTCGACGAGCTACTTGCCCGCATTCGGGACATTCGGTCTTCGGAGAAGTTGTTCTACAAGAAGGTGCTCGAGATCTACGCGACAAGTGTAGATTACACTGACAAAAGCGATGCATCGCGTCGGTTCTTTCAGACGGTTCAAAACAAGATGCATTGGGCGGCTCATGGGCGCACTGCAGCCGAGCTTGTGGTGCAGCGCGCGGACGCCAACAAGCCCAATATGGGGCTCACCTCGTGGGCCGGGAGCATGCCGCGCAAGAGCGACGCCTTGGTGGCCAAGAATTACCTGAGCCCTGAGGAGCTTGATGCCCTCAACCGCATCGTGAACTTGTACTTGGAGTTTGCGGAGCTGCAAGCCACGAGCAAGCGAGCCATGTACATGGCCGACTGGATCTCCAAGCTGGACGATTTTCTGCGGATCTCCGAGCGCGAGGTCTTAGGGCATGCGGGCAAGATCTCGGCCGAGGTGGCCGCCGCGAAGGCAGAGCTCCAATACGAGCAATTTGCCTCGCAAAGAGCTGCACTTCCCAGCTCGGTCGAGCGGGATTTTGAAAAAGTCGTTGGTGACTTGAAGCAACTTCAGAAGCGCAGCGCAGCGCCAAAATCAAAGAGCGAGAAGGCCAAATGAGTGAGCACGGCACCGCGTTCAAGTTCACCGAGTTGGTGGTCGGGGAGGCTGCGCTCCAGTGGTTTCAGGCATTTGGCTATACCTACGTGGGCCGGCTCAGCATTGCCGCGGGCGAGCCCAGTGCCCAGCGCGAAAGCGACCTTAAAGCCGTACTCGAACCACAGGTTCTAAGCTTGGTGCGTCGTAGGTTTCTTGTCGCCCACAACGCAGGACGCGGTGCTGTTTACTCGTTGCCAGGGGCCGGACTGCCAACTCCTGACGATGTGTTCGGACCTCCGGCGAGCGCGCTGTCGGGCAGCTCCGAACATTTGAACCCGAGCTCCGAACATTTGGAGCCGATTGGGTCAGATGATCAGCGCGATCCCCAAGGGCGGCTGCTGAGCTTTCACTTGGACGCGCCCGTCGTCGACGCGCTCGAGGCACTAGAGCCCGAGTTCAAAATGGCGCTGGAAGCCCTCGCAACGGAGCCAAGGCCCAACGGCAAATTGGGAGCCGAGACGATGCGAGGAGCTATCCTGGCCATTTGCACAGGGCACTACGTCACGCTGCCCGCCCTCGCCGATCTTGTGGCTCGGGCGCCCGACGCCCTGCGACAGCAACATCTCAAACCCCTTATGGAGCTGGGGCGACTGCAGCTTGCATTCCCTACTGCCCCCAACGACCCACGCCAAGCCTACCGCTGCGGCGACCCAACGAGCCTGCCCGACGGCCAGAAGGACAAAACCCCATGAGTGCAAATCCCCTCAACGAAGCCGTCGTCGAAGAGGCCACGCTGGAGTGGTTCCAGGACCTTGGCTACGCCCGGCTGCACGGGGAGACAATCGCGCCCGGAGCCCCGCGCGCTGAGCGTAGCTCCTTCGAGCAAGTGGTGCTGGACGGGAGGCTGCGCGCGGCGCTTCGCCGCATCAATCCGGACGCGCCGTTAGAGGCCTTGGAGGAGGCGCATCGCAAACTCCTGGGCATCTCCTCACCCAGTTTGGTGGATGCGAATCATGAGCTGCACCACTACCTGGTCAATGGCTTGCAAACCGAGTTCTCCAAACCCGACGGTGGCATCGGATACGCCCTGGTGTTCGTTCTCGACTTTTCCAACCCAGACCAAAACGACTGGCTGGTGGTAAACCAGTTTACGATCGAGGAGGCTGGCGACACGCGCCGACTCGACGTGGCCGTCTTTGTAAACGGCATGCCTCTGGCCATCGTCGAGCTCAAGAACGCCGATGACCCGAAGGCCACGACGTATGCAGCTTACAAGCAGTTCCAAACCTACAAAGCGAAGCAGACTGCACTGTTCGTATTCAACGAGCTGTTGGTCGCCTCCGACGGCGTGAGTGCGCGGCTAGGCAACTTGTCAGCAGACTACGAGCGCTTTCTCCCGTGGCGCACGATGGAGGGCGAGAGCATCGCCAGCAAGTCAGAGAATCAGCTTGCCGTTCTGCTCCGCGGTGTCTTCGACAAGCGCCGCTTTCTGGACATGATTCGCTACTTCATTGTGTTCGAGAGCGATGGTATTTCTACCGTCAAAAAGAACGCGGGCTACCATCAGTTTCACGCCGTTGCGCGAGGCATCCAAGCGACCATCGCAGCCTCCCGCCCTGACGGAGATCGCCGCATTGGTGTGGTGTGGCACACCACCGGTTCGGGCAAGAGCCTGACGATGGCGTTTTATGCCGGGCGCGTCATTTTGGCGCCCGAGATGAACACGCCGACGTTGGTCGTGATCACCGATCGCCAAGACTTGGACGAGCAATTGTTTGGCACGTTCTGCAAATGCGAAGACTTGCTTCGTCAGGAGCCCAAGCGCGCGAGAGACCGCGCAGACCTTCACGAGCTGCTGAAGGTTGCAGCGGGCGGCGTGATCTTTACAACCATCCAAAAGTTCCTGCCCAAGAACACAGGCGACACCTTTCCTGAGCTGTCCCCACGCCACAACATCGTGGTCATGGCCGACGAGGCGCACCGCAGCCAATACGACTTTGTTGATGGCTTTGCGCGCCACCTGCGCCAAGCGCTCCCCAACGCCTCGTTCATTGGGTTTACGGGCACGCCGATTGCGACTTCGGACAAGAACACGCGGTCGGTATTTGGCGATTTCGAGGGCGACTACATCAGCGTGTACGACATGCAGCGCTCCGTCGAGGACGGCGCCACGGTGCCCATCTACTACGAGAGCCGCCTTGCCAAGTTGCGCTTGGAGAACAGCGAAATCCCTCGTCTGGATGAGGCGTTCGAGGAAATCACCGAAAGCGAAGAGCAGCAAGCCAAGGAGAAGCTCAAGAGCAAGTGGTCCGCGCTGGAGGCCCTGGTCGGTACGGAGCGCCGCGTGGGGTTGGTGACGTCCGACATCGTGGCCCACTTCGAAGACCGGCTCCGCAGGATGAAGGGCAAGGCCATGATCGTCTGCATGAGCCGACGCATTTGCGTCGAGATGTACGATGCGATCGCCAAGCTCCGCCCCGACTGGCACAGCGACAACGACGAGCAGGGCCGCATCAAAGTGATCATGACGGGCTCGGCGGCGGACGGCCCCGAATGGCAGCCACACATTCGAAACAAAGCGGGCCGCGAGGCGCTTGCACGACGTGTCAAGAACCCAGACGACGAGCTCAACATCGTCATCGTGCGCGACATGTGGCTCACGGGGTTCGACGCGCCTTGTATGCACACCATGTACGTGGACAAGCCCATGCACGGCCAAGCGCTAATTCAAGCTATTTCGCGCGTGAATCGCGTTTTTGGCGACAAGCCCGGCGGCCTTGTGGTCGACTATTTGGGGCTGCGTGAACAGCTGCAATCGGCCGTTCAAACCTACAACCGCACCGGACGCGATGCGACCATTGAGCTAGACCACAAGGCCGCCATTGGCCCCATGCTTGAGCGCTACGAGACCTGCTGCGACATGTTTCATGGCTTCGACTGGAGCCGATGGACGAGCGGCAAAGCGTCGCATCGAATGGAGCTTCTCCCGGCTGCTCAAGAACACATTTTGGGGCAACCCGACGGCAAGACCCGATTTGTGCAAACGGTGACGGAGCTCAACAAGGCCGTGGCGCTCGCCGGGGGGCACGATGAGGTGCAGCGCATCGCAGACGACGTTGCATTCTTCACGGCGATTCGGACGCACATCACCAAGACGGCCGCGAGTGACTTCAAGGTCTCCGGCAATCTTGATCGCGCGCTGCGCCAGATCATCTCACAGGCCGTGGCATCTGACGAGGTCATCGACATCTTCGCCGCGGCAGGCTTGAAGAACCCCAACATCTCCATTTTGTCCGATCACTTCATGAACGAGGTTCGCGAGATGCCGCACAAAAACCTGGCAGTGGAGGTCTTGCGCACCTTGCTCAGCGGCGAGATCAAAGCACGCGAAAACCAGAACCTTGTACAAGCGCGTTCCTTCGCCGAGATGCTCGAGAAGGCCGTGCAACGGTACCAAAACCGCGCAATCGAAACGATCCAGTCGGTGGACGAGATGATCGCCATCGCCACCAAACTTCGAGACTCCGACAAGCGCAACTCCGACCTCAACTTGGACGTCGACGAGCTGGCGTTCTACGACTCGCTCGGCGTTGCAGAGTCCGCCGTAAGCGCGCTTGGCGACGAAGAGCTGCGAGCCGTCGCACGCGAACTTGTGGCCGTGATTCGCAGCAACATCTCCATCGATTGGGCGGTGAAGGATTCCGTTCAGGCCAAGCTGCGCCTCCTCGTCAAGGGCGTGCTGAAGAAGCACGGCTACCCCACCGACAGAACGGACGCCGTCGCGAGCGCCGTGCTCAAGCAAGCCGAACAGCTGTCGAAGAAGTGGAGCGAGCGTCCACCACCGCGGGCCTAAGTTTTGGGGCGAGCTTGCGCATGACTTGAGCCCCCCCCAAACCCAAACGATGACGCCCTCCGCGTCTTGTGCTCCTCTCTACCTTCACCCCCATGTCCGGTCCGCACTC